>JAJYKN010000007.1 GCA_021788515.1 Nitrospirota bacterium
TGAACCGCATGAATTTATCGGGGGAGACGAAATAATCCATGAATTCCAGCGCCGGGAAGAGGATAGCGCCCATCAGGAAAATGGAGCCGATCCATTTCTGCGTCAGGCTGGTTAAATGATCTTCAGAAGAGTATTGCCGGTCCATAAAGAGATTATATCACTCAAATAATGGTAATATCAACTTAATTTTGCAGGTTTTTTCGCCCCTTCCGTGCTCATGGCCAAGCTTGACAAAGTGCGTTCATTCACGGTATGCTGGCGTACTTGGAAATGTGGAATACCATTCCCAGGAACTGCAATTTCATCATGGGGAGTATGTAATGGCTTTATTGGACAAGCTTGAAAGAAAGTTCCGCCGCTATGCTGTTCCGAACGTCACCCTCTACCTCATTCTTGGGCAAGTGCTTTTCTTTGTCTTCGTTCTGTCGGGCCGCTTCATCCTGGAACGGGTCGTACTCATTCCCGACCGCGTTCTGGCCGGAGAATGGTGGCGACTCATCACGTTCCTGTTCGTCCCGCCCATGACGAACCCCATATTCGCATTCTTCGCCTGGTACCTGTTCTACCTCATGGGCAACGCTCTCGAGGGACATTGGGGGGCGTTCCGGTACAATGTGTACCTGCTCGTGGGGTATCTCGTGACCGTGGGAGTGACGTTCCTGTTCCCCTTCTCCATTGCGACAAACATCTTTATCGCCGGATCGGTCTTCCTGGCTTTCGCCTTCCTTTATCCCGATTTTCAACTCTACATTTTCTTCATTATTCCCGTGAAGATCAAATGGCTGGCGCTGCTCACCTGGATCGGCTATGCCTACCAGGTGATCGTCGGCTCCTGGAGCACGCGCCTGCTCGTCCTTGCTTCGATCAGCAATTTTTTTCTCTTCTTCGGAAAAGATATTTACTGGAGGATGAAAACCGGAAACAGGAAAATGGTGTTCCAGGCAAAGCAGTACTCAACCGGCCGGGAGCCTTTTCATAAGTGCGCTGTTTGCGGAAAAACCGATATATCAGACCCGCAGATGGAGTTCCGCTACTGCACCGACTGCGGCGAGCTCGGATACTGCAAAGACCACATCTTCAACCATGAGCATGTAAAAAAGACGTCCTGATGAATATGAGAGGAACAGCCGTATATTTTCGGCACTCTGACCTGTATATCTTCACATGAATGATTTCATTGCACAGCCCATTAACGGGGTGCTGGACCTCCACACGTTTCAGCCTGGAGAGGTGAAGGACCTCGTGCCGGAGTATCTTGCTGAATGCCAAAAGCGCGGCATTCTCCAGGTGCGGATCATTCACGGGAAAGGGATCGGAACGCTGCGACGTACTGTTCAATCGATTCTTGAAAAACTGGCATATGTGGACTCGTTTAAGACTGCGGAAGATGATGCCGGTGGATGGGGTGCGACAATTGTTACGCTGAGAAGATAAGAGCGGGTATCTGTTTAGATACGGCGGATTCAGCATCTTTGCTCGCGAGGCTTTTCTTCGCAAGCAAAGACAGAATAAAAAGGCAGGGGAATTTGTCCCTGCCTTTACTTTATGATGCGGTTAAGGAATTTCTCATCGGGATCTTCAATCGCTGGCCTATCCGTAGCAGTCTGCCTGATCGAAGGTTGTTCGCATCAAGGATCCGTCGCGTACTCGTCCGGTACCGAAGCGCTATGAGAGACAACGTCTCGCCGCGCCTCACGCGATGGACCACGAACTCAATCTTCGGCGGAGACCACTTCGGCAACGTGTCGAGGCTCGCGAGCACGACCGCCCCTTTTCCAGGAGGCACCTTGAGTACGTATGCGGAACTCGGAGTGGCGTTTCTGCGCAACTCGGGGTTGAGCGCAGCGAGATCGTCCTCGTCGATACCTAGTTTATCGGCAATAACGTCCAATTTTACCGGCCGCTCGATAGTGACGGTCTCACAGGAAAGAGGTTTGTCCGGCTCATCCAGGGTAAACCCGTATTTTGCCGGGTCATTGATGATCGCCAAAACTGCCAGGAATCTCGGGAAATAGCGCGCCGTTTCCCGCGGAAGCCGTTCGTAAAAATCCCAGAAATTATCCAGGTAATTGACTTTCCCTTCCCTGATCGCCCGCGCAACCGAACCTTCTCCGCAGTTATACGCTGCGAGGACAGTTGCCCAATCGCCGAACATCCCATGAAGTTCCTTGAAGTAAGCAATGGCTGCTGCCGTAGACTTCTCGGGGTCGAGCCGTTCGTCGATCCATGCGTTCCTTTTCAACCCGTACTTGTACCCCGTCGACGGGATGAACTGCCATAAGCCGAAAGCGCGCGACCGGGACAACGCCCGTACCTTGAAACCGCTTTCGATAAGCGGCAGCCACGACAACTCCTCAGGGAGGCCTGCCTCTTTCAGCGCTTTGACCATCTCGCCGCGGTACCTGCCCGAACGCTTGTAAGCCTCAAGAAAGAAATCCCGTTCCTGGGTCTGAAACGACTGGATCTCGCGCTGCACGTGATCGTTTATCACCATGGGGATCGCATTGTAGCTCCCCTTTACCGTGGTCTGGCGTGAAGCATACAACTCCATGATCTTCTTGGATATCATGAACCGAAGGTCGTCTTTTTGCTGGGAGAGTTTCGGATCGTTCGGAACTTTGAGAATGAGAGCATAGGCCTGGTCCAGCGATTCGATCGCCTCATCCATATCGTTGTCTTCCCAATACTCTTGCGCAGAGTCGGTGAGTGCCAGCGCATCATCGAGCATTGCCTGATCGTCATCGACAGGATCTTTTTTCACGACAGCGGAATTATTTTTATCGTTCTGGTTCTGCGGCGCGATTTCCGATGCAGCGGGGTCGGGAGCTTCCTGGTTGGAGACGCTGCCGGCAGAAACAGGCTCGCCTGATGCCAGTGCCTGCAGCGGGGTCTGAAATCCGGGATGCGCATTCGCTTCGTTCTCCGGGACGGGCATGGACTTATGCACACAACCGGCAACAGCCAGAACGGCAGAACAGAAAAGGATGATAGGTATTAATGAGAGAGGTCGTTGGATTTTCATAATTGCACGGCGATATAATAAACGAACGAAAACGAAAAAGCAATTCAAATCCGCAGGAAGCGGTTTTTCTTTTCAACGGGAAGCCGGACACATCTGTGGCAGAAATTCCAATCCCTGACTGCGATAAACTGTCAGACCGGTGCGTGAGTGAACCATTGCTTCATATTAGAGAATGACATATTCCAGGATGTTGAAAAACCCCTGAAATGTCACTGCGAGGAGCGATTATTTGCGTCGTGACGATCCTGTAATTTCTTGAAAAACCCGGATTGTTCAACAAGATTGCTTCGCTGTACTCGAAATGATGGTCAGGGATATCCTCGCAGAGACGGCTAAAAGGGCTGACACATCGCGTCATTGACAGCGAACAGCTTTAGGTATTATAGTGTTCATGGTTGCCGAATCTTATCGGAGACTAAGGAGATAACCGGTATGAGGATAACGAGACTTCGTTTTATCGTGATAAATGTTTTTTTAATTGTCCTGTTTTCCTTTCTTGTTTCCTGCGCGCCCCAGCGCGTCCGCACGGACCGGTTTCCGGAACAGAGGAACAAGCCTTCAATAAATATTTCAAGGCTTGAAAAAACAATCCATATTTTGATCAATAACGAACGCCGGAAGAATGGATTGCCGCCGACCCAATGGGATGATGAACTTTCCGCAATCGCCAGAAAACACAGCAAGGACATGTCAAAAAGGAATTATTTTGACCATTATTCACCCGAGGGTCATGATTACCTCTACCGTTACGGCCAGGAAGGATACCAATGCAGCGTTCGGGAAGGCCGCACCATTCACATGGGCGCAGAGAACATCGCCTTGAACCATCTCTATGATTCCGTGACCACAATCAATAGTAGGGCCTTTTATGATTGGAATTCCCAGGACAAGATTGCCGAAACAACGGTAGAGGGCTGGATGAAAAGCCCTGGACATCGGAAGAACATATTGACCCCTTATTTCAAAAAAGAGGGCATCGGAGTGGTTATCTCACCGGATGACAAAGTGTACATCACCCAGAATTTTTGCTGACATTAGCCCTTCCAGGCGATAAAATCCATTTCAACAGCTGCATCCTTCGGCAACCGGGAAACTTCGACCGTGGCCCGAGCGGGCGGGTCAGTCGGGAAATACCCTCCATAGACTTCGTTCACAGCAGCGAAATCAGCCATGTTCTTAAGGTAGATAGTCGACTTAACAATGTTTGACAGGGTACAACCTGCTGCGGCGAGAATGGCCCTGGCATTTTCCAGCACGAGTTTCGTTTGCGTTTTGATGTTTCCGAGAACCAGATTCCCGGTTTTCGGGTCTATCGGAATCTGGCCTGATACAAACACCATTCCGCCTGCTTCAACAGCCTGGGAATAAGGGCCGATTGCCTGTGGCGCGTCGCTCGTTCGTACGATTTTCTTCATCAAATTATCCTCCATTAAAGCTTCATGTTATATCATTAAATAACTGGATATAAATGGTTTTTATAACTTAAAGTTAACCATTAACTTATAACAATAATTAATAGTTTTGTACAGCAGCTATGGATGATCTTTGAAACGGGAGAGCCTTGTATCTCTCTACCGGTCAAGAAGAACGCACAGGACACCGGGCAGGTAAAGGATTATAAAGGCGACAGCAACTAATATGGCGGCAGCCAGACAGGCCAGAAAAAAGGATTCATAGTAGCCGATCTGTCTCCCGAATAAGAAGCCGACAGCAAGGAGAACAAGCTAAACAAGGAAGATCGTCCATACGACCTGCTTAAGATCAGCGAACAGCGTTCTTCTTAATCTGTTCATGGAGGAAGATCCTGTGATGGGAAAACGAGAGGTTCGCCCTGCCGGAAATTCGCAAGGACTTCCTACTCTTCGCAACGTCGGTCAACCGGTCTTCACCCGTTTCACGTCGAGCACACCTTTTATCCCCTCGATGTTCTTGATGATCTTGTTCAGGTGTTCCACATCTTTAATATCGATAGTGAAGTTAAGCGTGGCCTCGAGATCCTCGCCGGTCAGTGCTTCAGCGTGGGTGATGTTGGCTTCTGCGGCGCTGATCGACGACGATACGCTGGCCAGAAGTCCCGGCTTGTCCTGGGTCTTTACCGAGATTTTAACGGCATGGGCCGTGGTATGCAAGTCGTCCCAGGACACGTCAATGAGCCTGTCCTTATCAAAGGTAAGTTCGCCCACATTGGGACAATCGGCCGTATGGATCGACACTCCCCTGCCCCGCGTGATAAAACCGATGACTTTGTCTCCGGGCACGGGGTTGCAGCACTTGGACAGGTGGATAAGCATGTTGTCCATACCGCTGATTTTCATGCCTCCGCTTGAGGCTTTTGCCTGCTTCTGATGAGGTTTTTTGGGAAGAGGCTCGACGTGCTGTTTTTCCGGCGCAAGCTTGTTCGCCACCATATGCGCCGAGACCTTACCGTAGCCGATGGCCGCCAGCAGGTCGTCAAGCGTGTTGTGGGACATCTCATTGGCTATTTTAAGGAGCTCCTCGGATTTGAATGCCTTTGAAGGGCTGAGTTCATGCTTCCGGAGGTCCTTCTCAAGGAGCTCCTTGCCGAGCAGGATGCTTCTTCTTCGCTCTTCTGCCTTGAGCCAGGCCTTGATCCTCGTCCGCGCCTTCGACGTCTTAACGAACTTCAGCCAGTCGCGGCTCGGCGTATGGCCGGCCTGCGTCGTGACTTCGATCTTGTCACCGTTGCGCAGGACGTGTTTTAATGGGACGATCTTGCCGTTCACTTTCGCGCCCACGCACTGGTGTCCTATGTCCGTGTGCACGCTGTAGGCAAAATCCACCGGGGTTGATCCCTGTGGCAATTCCTTTACATCGCCGCGGGGAGTGAACACATAGACTACGTCGGGGAAGAGATCTCCCTTGACGGTATCCATGAACTCCTTGGCATCGGGCAGGTCCCGCTGCCATTCGAGAAGTTGACGAAGCCAGGCAAACTGCTGCTCTTCTCTCTGGCTGATGGCCGATTTTTCCTTGTAACGCCAGTGCGCCGCGATTCCTTCCTCGGCAAGACGGTGCATCTCTTCCGTACGGATCTGGAATTCAACCCGCTCGCCCTTGGGACCGATGACCGTGGTATGCAGCGACTGGTACAGGTTGGACTTGGGAACACCGATAAAATCCTTAAAACGTCCGGGAACGGGAGTCCAGAGCGAGTGAATGAGCCCGAGAATTGCGTAGCAGTTGACCTTGGTGTCGGTTATGATCCGGATCGCGATCAGGTCATACACATCTTCAAAGGATATATCCTGCTTCTGCATCTTCTGGTAGATGCTGTAGAAGTGCTTGGGTCTGCCCTTCACCTCGCCCTTGTATCCGTGCTCCGCCAACTGGCGCTTCATGATCTCGATGAGCTCGTTGATGTAGGTTTCACGCTCGATGCGCCGCTGGTTCACCTTCCCGGAGAGGTCGTCGTACGCCTCGCGGTTCAGATACATGAAGGAGAGGTCTTCCAGTTCGGTCTTGATCTTCGAAATGCCGAGACGGTTCGCGAGCGGCGCGTAGATGTCGAGTGTTTCCTGGGCGATGCGCTTCTGCTTTTCCGGCGGGAGCGATTTGAGAGTGCGCATGTTGTGGAGCCGGTCGGCCAGCTTGATAAGAATGACGCGGATGTCCTTGGCCATGGCCACGACCATCTTGCGGAAGTTATCGGCCTCGCGCTGCTCGCGGCTCTGCAGCTCCATCTGGGACAGCTTGGTCATGCCGTCAACGAGCATGGCGACCTCGTCGCCGAACATCGCTTTGATTTCTTCCAGGGTGGCGGTCGTGTCTTCGATAGTGTCGTGCAGAAGGCCGGCGGCCACGGTCGCCGCGTCGAGTTTCAAACCGGCGATGATGGCCGCCACTTCGATCGGATGGTTCAGGTATGCCTCGCCGGAGAGGCGCGTTTGCCCCTGGTGCGCCCGCGCCGAAAAGATATATGCGCGCTGCAGCAAATCGACATCGGCGTCGGGGTGGTAGCTTTGGATCCGCTCGACTATGTCATCCAGGCGAACTTGAGGCATGTTTTTTAAAACTCCGATTAAACAAGGGCCGAATTTCCCCTATGCACAAAGCTCAAAAAGTCAAAATACGCGCCACGCGGGAATTGGTCATAATGCATCAGCAATGACCTGATGTTTATGCTTTAAAATTCTCCTTGTCGACTTTCATGTCCTTTATGTCCAGCTCGACCGTTGTTGTACCGTTCCAGACATTCAGCCGCGGGGTGAACACCGCAGCAAGCCGTGCTCCGTCCCGCACCTGATTGCCGAGCTGGCTGCCGCGGTTAAAGGCAATGGCGCCCATGGTCGCGCCGTTTCTCTGTTTCAGGCGAAGTTTTAAATGCTTGCTCCCCACGATCCGGGACGCGATCACTTCAAGACCCCGGGTGCCGAGCCTCGGCTCAGGATTCCCCTGCCCAAAAGGAGCGAGCTTTTCGATCTCCCGAATCATATCAATCGTCAAGTCGTTGAGCGTTACAGCCCCGTCCACGGACAACGTACGGACGAATCCCTGAGGCCCCATGCGATCCCGTACAATGGCGCTCAACCGATCACGAAACAACGGAATATTATCCGGCCTTATGCTGAATCCCGCGGCATAGGTATGGCCGCCGAACGCCAGGAGAAGATCGGAGCATGCACACAATCCTTCGTAAAGATTAAAACCGGGAATGCTTCTTGCCGACCCTTTCCCAACGCCATTCCGCACACAGATGAGCGCCGTGGGCCGGTAAAATTCCTCTGCGATCCTTGAAGAAACGATGCCGATAACCCCGGGGTGCCACTCATCCGACGAAAGTACAATGGCGCCCAGGGCCGACAGGTCCGTAAGCAGGCACTGCTGCCGTGCGTCCTCCCTGATGGTTTCTTCGACAGCCTGCCGTTCCTTGTTCACCCGGTCGAGCACGGAAGCCAATGCCATCGCCTCGTCAGGAGAATCCGTCGTCAGCAGCCGGAACGCCGTGTCCGCACGTTCAAGTCTGCCGCTGGCATTGATCCGGGGGGCGAGGGTGAACCCCACGGTGCCGACACCGATCTTTTTGCCTTGAAGCCCCGCTACCTGCTTTAAGGCAACAATGCCCGGGCGGCCGGAGGTCGTACTGGACGACAGGACCTCCAGGCCGTGCTTCACCAGGATCCGGTTCTCGCCCATGATCTTTCCAACATCCGCGACTGTTCCCAGGGTCACCAGATCAAGATGGGACCGGAGCTGTTCTTCGTCGGTCCCTGTCCCCTGAAGAGCCTGTACGAACTTAAAGACGATGCCCACACCGGTCAACCCGCTTACGGACAAGCGATCTGCGGCAGAACAACCCGGGGCCACAAGCGCGGGATGAAGGATTGCATGGACCTCGGGAAGAGCAACTTCCGAATCCGACAGCCCCTCCCCGGGCCCGGGCGCGTCCTTGTTCACTCCCGGACCGGGCGCTTCCCGATTCGGTTTGTGCAATTCGTGGTGGTCGGTAATGATGAGCTCGAGGCCGAAGCTGCGGGCGGTCTTCGCTTCGCGAAAGGCCGTTATTCCGCAGTCCACGGAGATAACAAGACCCGCGCCTGAAGCTTTGATCTTTTCCAGTGCTCCGGCATTCAAGCCATACCCTTCGGACATGCGGTCCGGGATATAGCTGATCACGTTCGCTCCGAGTCCCTTAAGCGCAAGATACAAAAGGGATGATCCCGTAACGCCGTCCACATCGTAGTCGCCATAGACCACGATCTTCTCGTCTTTTGCGATTGCCGTTCTGACCCGGGTGACGGCAGTGTCCATCTGGCTGAATATTCCGGGATCGGACAGTGTGGAAAGCTCGCAGGAAAGAAAGGACCGTGCTGCCTGCGGATCGATGATCCCGCGATTCGCCATCAGCCTGGCAATCAGCGGGTGCAGCCCTGCCTGGTCCGCGAGCATGTCCGTAATGCCGGCATCAGGCTCTGCAAGGACCCATTTGATGCGCACGGTTTATCCTTTATCCTTTTTTATCGTCATTATTGCCGTTCTTTTCTTTTTTAGCCGCATCCTCCGGGCCGTCTGACAGGCCTTTTTTGAACCCCCGAATGGCTTTTCCCAGTCCCTCACCGAGCTGCGGCAGACGGCTTCCTCCGAAAATAACCAATGCTATGACCAAAATAATAATTAACTCCGGCATTCCCAATCCGCACATGCTGCCTCCTCGTATTCTTGTGGTGTGTTTAGATTTTTAAACGATTTCCGGGCAGGGTCAAAACGGTCTATTTCCTGCTCGGTTACGTATCGGACGCGCACGGTGTTGAAAAGGTCCTGGATCTTTCGTTTCTCCAGTCTCAACTGCTGCTCCAAAAGCGGGAGCAATCCTTTCCGGTATACGGCATGCAGAGGTTCAAACATACCTCCGCAGGAAGGAACGACGATATCATATCCTTCCGACAGGCTTGCCATAAAGGATAGGAGTCCGGGATTGAGGAATGGCATATCGCAGGCAACAACGAAATTGTACTCGTCGCGGGAATGCAACAGGCCCGAATGGATGCCCGTGAGCGGCCCCCGTTTGTCAAAGGCATCAGTTACGACGCGCACGCCGCAGGCGGAATACAAGTGCGGCGAATTCGTCACGATGATGACGTCCTGAACAACGCCCTTCAGCGTGCGCAAAACATGCTCGATCATGGGAATGCCGGCGATTTTCAAAAAAGCTTTGTCCACACCCATTCGCCGGTTCTCGCCGCCTGAAAGGACTATGCCTGTCATGTTTAAAATTACAGCATTTACCATATGGTGTCAACAAGGAACTTAAACTTCTTCATAATAATCAAGGACAAAGGATGGTTTCGATGAGTGGAGACCCCTCCGGCGGGAGCTTTTACTCGACATATGTTATTGCTTTGATTTTTTTTAGCAGGGCTCATCTGTTTTGAACGAAGGAACGGAGGGAGTGCTGGGCTGGAAAGATTCACTTACCGCGATGCCGGCTACGTCTTTTTTCTTTGCGAGGATCTCTTCTATTTCCTCGGCCGAGTACAACCTGCCTCTGCCGATGCCCGGGCAGTAGGCCGAGATTTCCTGGTCCCAGACTGCGCTATCCATGTTCTCCGGCCAGAAAGGCCAGGTGCGGCATTGCCAGGGCCGGGATTCGTAGACCTCGCATTGGTTGTTTTTCAGGAACGGGCAGTCTTTGTCAGCGTACTTGAGTTCGTATAAACCATCACTTTTGTTCGTATATCTGGCAGTAAACTCCGGAAGGGAAATGCTGAAATGCTTGGCCAACCGCCGCCGGTCGTTGAACGACAGGTAGACGTAGCCGTATCTTCCGCGCGATATGCAACATCTGCCGTCGCCTTGACATTCGAAACGAAGTCCGTTCTTGAAGAATCGCTTTCCCTTGCTCACCGTTTCTCTTTTCCCTTTTCCTCTCCGGGTCCTCTCCCTGTTCCTGCTCCCGGCTACTCCGGCTCTATCGATGCAAGCAGCGAAAATGCCTGCAGCTGGTCGCGGTGCAGTTCAGCCTGCTCAAATGATTCGACAACACACAGAGCGACGCCGTTACGATGGGCTTCCAGCATGATGCGCTGACATTCTTCCCGTTCGAACTTAAAGACCTTCATGAGGGCATTTACGACGTGGTCCATCGAATTTGTATCGTCGTTGTGAAGCAGAACTTTATAGCGCGGAATCAGCGTCGTTCGGCTTTGCGCACGCGTTACAGTTTTAATCGAAGGAAAACGGGTCATCGGTCCCTAAGAAGATTCCGCCGGGCGCAAGCCGCGGCCACGTTCATCCCTGCCGGTTCCCGGACTTTTTTCAGTTTATCATGCTCGGACATCAGGGCACGGACGTCCTGCGGCATTTCATCGTTTGCATCGTTTGTAATTTCATCATAGCAAATCCCCGGCCGGGAAGCGAGCAAAATAATTCGTCTTTCGTCGCGCTCCCTCGATGCGTCATCTTGACATGCTGCACGCCCGGCGTTATCATTGAATAAAATAGAGGACAATATATGTCCCTGATACGTTGACACCCCTTTAACCGGAGGGGAGGAGGATAAAATGTATACCATAGTGGGAGCAACAGGGCATGTAGGGGGAAAGATTGCCGACATTCTGATTAACAAAGGAGAAAAAGTCCGATTGGTTGCCCGTTCGGCCGATAAGCTGCGGCTGTTCGTGGGTCCGAATGCCCAGGCATTTGCGGGAGACGCCGCGGACACTGAATTTTTAGTGAAGGCTTTTAAGGGCTCTGACGCCGTGTTTACGCTTTTACCGCCGAACGCACACGCGGAGGATTTCCTGGCCTATGCCGAACCCATCATCAACAGCATTGCGCGGGCCGTGCAGCTTGCTCAGGTAAAATATGTCGTCACCCTTTCAAGCCTCGGGGCCGAGTTGTCAGAAGGCACCGGACCCATTGCAGGCCTTCATCGCCTGGAGGAGCGTCTGAACGCGGTCGGAGGTTTGAACGTGCTGCACCTCCGTTGTGCGTACTTCATGGAGAATGTGCTCATGAGCGTCGATCTGATAAAATCAAAGAACATCAACGGCAGCGCGATCCGCGGCGATCTGAAGATGCCGATGATCGCAACGAAGGATATTGCGGCCGTTGCCGCTGACAGGCTCATGAAACGGAATTTTTTCGGTTCTTCCGTTCAGGAACTGGTCGGACCGCGGGATCTGACGATGATCGAGGCAACGTCGATCATCGCCAAAAAAATAGACAAGCCCGGCCTCGCGTATATTATGTTCTCTTATGAAGATGCCGAAAAAGGAATGAAATCAGCCGGGTTGTCGCCCGACATGAGCAGGCTGTACGTGGAGATGAGCAGGGCCTTTAACGAAGGACATATTGCCGTCAAAATGAGGCCCCCGGCCCGGAATATCACTCCGACATCATTCGAACAGTTCTGCGACGATATTCTTGTCCCGATGTTTAGGCAGAAAAAGGCGGCTTGAAAACCCGGAACAGGCGTCACGTGAACGCGAAAGGACCATCGTATCATGCAAGGGGGTATGAACGATACCCGACGCCGGATCGTGA
>JAJYKN010000008.1 GCA_021788515.1 Nitrospirota bacterium
TTTGATGCATGTTCAGTAAAATATTCTATCCATTTTGAGAAGCTTTTGATTCTTTAGTAACTAATTGTTCTGGAAAGAGGTGGTCTTTTGTTCGATGGATGGTACGTCTACTTAATCCTCCCAATACAAAACATTTTCGATAAAATATGGAAAGGCTTTTGCCTCTCCGTAATTTATTCTATACGAACTTCACTGCCTTTACTGCCTTAAGCCCCACCGCTCCCCGGGTCATCACACCATACTCCTTGAGGTCGATCACCTTCTCCTTGCCCTTGTCGTCGATCACCTTCACCTGTTCTCCCTTGCGCACAGGCCGGAAGAGCGCCACCTCGCCGTTCTTCACGTTCACCAGCTTCACGCCTTTGCCTGCGCCGGTCAGGATTGGGACGTCCTTTGCCGCGACCACGACCGCCTTGCCTTCGGAGGTGAGGAACAGGATATTTGGCAAATCGAGGATGTCCACGCCCAGGATGCTGTCTCCCTCCTTGACGCCGGCAAACTTCTTCCCTGCCCGGGTCGTTGCTGCATTGAACGGTGAAAGGTCGAAAGCAAAGCCGATGCCGTGAGCGGAAACCGTGAGCGCCGTCACCTCTCGGGGCGCGAGCGCAAGCTCCGGCTGTTTGTCCGTTCCTTCCCCGGCGGGAGTTCCGGTGAACACCGTGGTCAGGTTCATGGCCGTGACCGGCCGCTCGCCGTCTCCGAATTTGAAGAGGTGCTGGACCGGCTCGCCGAAGCCGGAGCCGGACGGCAGGTCATGGGCTTTCACGACATAGACTTTGCCCGCGGACGAGAACACGGCGATGTTGTCCCGGGTGTTCGCGGGAAGGAGCGCCAAAAGCTCGTCCCCTTCCTTGAACCGGAGGTTCTCGCCCACGGTCTTGACGCGCCTGATCCAGCCCATCTTCGTCATGATCACGGTCACGTCCTCGTGGGCAATGAAATCCTCCTGCGAGAACTCGACATCGTCGGCGGCCTTCATCACGGACTTCCGCTTGTCGCCGTAGTTCTCCTTGATCTCCAGAAGCTCGGTCTTGATCAGGCCCCAGATCTTCTTCTGGGAGGCGAGAATGGCCTCGATGTCCTTTTTGAGTTTTGTCTTCTCCGCTTTTTCTTTCAGGATGCGGTCGATCTCGAGTCCGGCCAGCTTGTAGAGCTGTATTTCGAGGATCGCCCGGACCTGTTCATCGTCGAGCCTGAAATGTTTTTTGAGCTTCTCCGCGGCGTCCTCCCGTGATTTTGACTTGCGGATGAGCTTGATGGCCGTATCAAGGTCGTCATAGAGCACCTCGAAGGCCTTCAGAATATGGAGCCGCGCGTTCAGGATCCGCAAATCGAAGTTGAGCCGCTTCGTGACGACCTCGTGCCGGAAGTCGAGGAAATACCGCATCACGTCCTTGAGCGGCAAGCGCTCGGGCTCCATGTTCGGCTTCAGGGCCGTGAAGTTCATGGGGAAGCTGGATTCGAGGTCCGTGTGCTTGAAGAGGTAGGCGGTCACGAGCTCCGGGTTCGCCTCGGCCTTGAGCTCGATCACGACCCGTACGATGTCCGTTGATTCGTCGCGCACCGTCCCCACCTGGGGCAGTTTCTTGTCGTCCATGAGGCCGATCATCTTCTCAAGCAGCTTTGCCTTGTTTACGAGGTAGGGGATAGAGTGGAAAACGATGGCCTGCCTGCCGCGCGGAAGGTCTTCGACGGTATACTCGCCTCGGGTGCGGATGGCGCCGCTCCCGGACTGGTAGATCTCCTTCAGTTCTTTCTTGGAATTCAGGATCTGGCCGGAGGTCGGAAAATCAGGCCCCTTGATATGCTTCAGCAGGTCTTTGATATCGATGTCGGGATTGTCGATCATGGCCCCGAGCCCGTCGATCACCTCGCCCAGGTTATGGGGCGGGAAGGAGCAGCTCATGCCCACGGCGATCCCCGACGTGCCGTTCACCAAAAGCTGGGGAAAGCGCGCCGGCAGGACCACCGGTTCCTTGAGCGAGTTGTCGTAGTTCGGCCGGTAGCCCACGGTTTCCTTGTCGATCTCGACCAGGAGCTCTTCGGCGATCTTCGAGAGCCGCGCCTCGGTGTACCGCATGGCGGCTGCCGGGTCTCCGTCGAGACTGCCGAAATTGCCCGAGCCCTCGACGAGCGGATAGCGGAGCGAGAAGGGCTGCGCCATCCGGACCATGGCGTCGTACGCGGCCTGGTCGCCGTGGGGATGGAACTTGCCGAGCACCTCGCCGACCACGGCCGCGCTCTTCCTGAACTTGGCCGTGGGCCCCAGGCCCATCTCCCACATTGCAAAGAGGATCCTGCGGTGCACGGGCTTGAGCCCGTCCCGCACGTCGGGCAGGGACCGGGAAACAATGGTGGAGAGCGCATAGGTGAGGAAGCGGTTCTCGACCTCGGAATGGAGCGCGGTAGTCAGGATTGAGTCTTCTTGTGTCGGCATCAGGTGCCCCCTTCATTGATTAAAAATGCTGCCCGCCCGGAAAAAAAGAAACTCCCCGGCGCGCCCTGGCAACCGTCCCGGGAGATCGTGCTGCGGCTTGTTCTTTCTGGGGTCGCATTGTACCACAAAAAAAGAGCTATTTTCAAAGTAAGATTAAAAAAAGTAGGGTATAATTGGACACATGGTCAGCCCTCTCTACAATCAGGCGGAGGCATACAGCCGGGAGACGTTTGAGTGCGGAAACTGCGACAAGGATTTTCCCGCCACGGTCATCACCTGGGTGGACGTGTCCAAGACCCCGCAGGCCAGGCAGGCGTTGCTGCAATGGCAGTTCAACGTGATCCAGTGCACGCACTGCGGATGCAGGCATTTTTCCGAAACGCCCTTTTTCTATGAAGACTTTGAACAAGGGCTTTTGCTCGCCGTGTTCCCGCGCATCCCGGAGAAACGGGGAGAGGTGGAAAAATCCATCAGGGAAAAGTATGGTTACTATCCGGTGCTGGAATTCTTTTACGACATGACCCAGATCTGGATGCTGCTCTATTTGCAGGAGTACTACAAGGGAAACGCAAATCTTCGCTCGTTGTCGAGGCTCGGCACGGGGGAGGAGCGTATCCGCAAAATGCTCGGCTTCCTGAAAGAAAATCCGCTCATGATCGACATCCGGGAAACACTGACCGAATCGTTCCTTGATGAAGCTGCGAATGAACGGCTCCTGGAGCTTCTGGGACTAGCGATCTACACCCTCGAGGAAATGCTTCCCTGGCCCAGGGACCGGCGGTGTGTTTGCGGAACGGACCTGGCCGAGGGACTCACCTGCTGCAACAACCGGATCAGCTTAAGCAGGCATGAACGTCTTCTGTCCAGGCACTACGTCATCTATTGCCCTATCTGCAGGGAGGCCCTGTCCGGCGCGTCCTGCGAACAGTGCGGCCGGGTCTATACCTGGAAGCTCGGCATTGTTCCGACCGGCATGCCCGATGAAAAATTTGGAACACACGGCCCTTCATCATCTCAGCACGATACTACCCATATCGAAGAACGCGCCCCTTGACGCAGCTGGACCCGGCCCGTTGATATTTGCCGGTCCCCTCTTTCCCCGTGAAGGACCGCTTCCCGTACGCCCCCTGTTGGTTTAACAAGAGAAAATGTTGCTCATTCCATTACGCAACCGCGATGCCGGTCCGGAGCGCTACCCCCGGAGATGGCAGGCGACGTAGTGGCCTTTTCCGAGGTCCGTTGTTTTCGGCACGATCTTATCGCAGGGATCAAAACGGTAGATGCAGCGGGTGTGGAAACGGCAGCCGGGCGGAATCTGGGTGGGGCTCGGGATGTCTCCCTTGAGCAGGATATGCTTTTTCTTTGCCGTCGGGTCCGCCACCGGGATGTCTGCAAGCAAAGCCTCGGTGTAGGGGTGCGAGGGATTGCGGTAGATCTCCTCGGCGGGCGCGACTTCCATGATCTTCCCGAGATACATCACGACCACCTGGTCGGAGAAGTGGCGCACGATATTCAGATCGTGGGCGATGAACAAAAAGGAGAGCTTCAGCTCATCCCGCAGATCTTCGAGCAGGTTGATGATCTGGGCCTGGACCGACACATCGAGCGCCGACACCGGCTCATCGGCCACGATGAACGACGGTCCGCTGGCGAGCGCCCGCGCAATGCCGACGCGCTGCCGCTGGCCGCCGGAAAATTCGTGCGGGTACCGCAGAAGCGCATCAACGGGAAGTCCCACCTTTTCGAGCAATGCCGCTCCCCGCTCTTCCAGTTCACGGCTTTGCGCCAGCCCGTGGATCACCAGCGGTTCGGTAATGATCTCCTGGATCCGCATGCGGGGATTGAGCGACGCGAAGGGGTCCTGAAAAATGATCTGCATATCCTTCCGGAGAGCCCTGAGCTCCTGCTTCCCGAGCGAGTTGAGGTTCTTCCCCTCGAAGAACACGCTGCCGGACGTTGGTTCAAGAAGTCGCAGCGCCAGCCTTCCCAGGGTGGACTTTCCGCATCCGCTTTCGCCCACGAGCCCCACGGCCTCGCCGCGGGCAACTGAGAGCGTAACGCCGTCCACAGCCGTGGCAAAGAGATTCTTGCCGAACCCGGCCTTCACGGGAAAGGTTTTCTTTACGTTGTCGATGAAGAGAAGTTCGTCAGTCATAATAATTTCGGATTGCGGAATGCGGATTACCGGCTGAAACCATTCCCTCGTCTGCAAGAAGTGCGCTGTTGCTTTCATTCCGCATTCCGTTTATGCCCGCGCTTACGAGTGCATACCACGAGTGCAGGGTACAATCCGCATTCCGCAATTGGTTCATTTCGCTTTCCAGCACCGAACGAGATGCCCTGGCTTCACTTCCACGAGGTCCGGCTCCAGTTCGCATCTTTCCATTTTGATATCGCACCGCGGGGAGAAGGCGCAGCCCTTCGGCAGATCGTCCAGTCTCGGCACGGTCCCGGCGATCGTGCGCAGTCTTGTGCGTCCTTCCTCTCCCGGCTTGGGGATCGAGGCCATGAGCCCGCGCGTGTAAGGATGCTGGGGGTTCGCGAAGAGCTCCCTGGTCCCGGCCTGTTCCACGATCCTGCCCGCGTACATGACCGCCACCTCGTGGGCCCGCTCCGCGATCAACCCGAGGTCGTGCGTGACCAGGATCATGGCCATGCCCATCTCTTTCTGGATCGTAGCCAGGAGTTGCAGGATGTGCGCCTGGATCGTTACATCCAGCGCAGTCGTGGGTTCGTCGGCAAGGATGAGAGAGGGCTTGCACGCGATGGCCATGGCGATCATCACGCGCTGGCGCATGCCTCCGGAAAGCTGGTGCGGATACTCGTTTACGCGCTTCTCAGGCGACGGGATGCCGACGGATTGCAGCAGTTCGACTGCCGCTTGCAACGCCTTTTTTTTGCTGATTTTTTGGTGGGCCGTCAGGACTTCGGCGATCTGGTTTCCGACGGTAAAAACGGGATTGAGCGCCGTCATCGGTTCCTGGAAGATCATGGAGATGCGGGCGCCGCGGATAGCCCGCATTTCATCCGCCGAAAGGGCGAGCAGGTCCCTGCCTTCAAAGAGGATTTTCCCTGCAACGATCTTCCCCGGGTAGGGAACGAGATTGAGAATGGAGAGCGCGGTCACGGTCTTGCCGCACCCCGACTCGCCCACGAGCCCGAGCACGCGGCCTTTCTGAAGCCGAAGGCTCAGGTTATCCACTGCCTTGATCACGCCCGTGCGCGTGAAAAATTGCGTGGAAAGACCCTGTATGTCGAGAAGGTCCAACGAAGGGGCTCCGCTCAGGAATTCTGGGGTTTTACAAAGTTCAAGTACGTCCGAACTGCGGAATTGCCGGGATCGAACACGAGCGCTTCCCGCCACTCCTCCTCGGCAAGGCCGTAGAAGCCCTGGGAGTAGTAGGTAATGCCTAAGTGCAGCCGCGCGGGAATATACTTGGGATTGCATATTTTGGCATGGCTGAATTCCTTGATGGCTTCATCATACAGGCCTTTGTCGCGATAGGCGATCCCGAGATGGGTGATGATGTCGGCAAAGTTGGGAGAGAGGCGGAGGGCTTTCTGGTATTCGTCGATCGATTCGTCCAGAAGCCGGAGGTCGTAGTACATGTTTCCAAGCCGCAGATGTTCGTCCGCGAGCTTGCCTTTTATGAAGGGATCGATGCCGGAGGTCGAGGTCACGGTCTTCCCGGCCTGGTCGGTAAAATGGGCCGCCCGTTCAAAAACCTCGCGCGACTTTTCGTATTTGCCGAGATCGCTGTACGTGATCGCCAGGTTGAGCGATGCCTCGGTATACCCAGGGTTCACAGCAAGGGCCCTTTCGAAGGCGTGTACCGCGAGTTCGAGCCGGTTGGTCTGGTTGAATATGATGCCCATCTTGTTTTGAATATCGGCGAAACCGGGGTGGGTATCAAGCAATTCCTGAAAAAAGCCTTCTGCTTTATCATACTCGCCCTTGTCGAATGCTTCCGTGCCCTGTTTATAGAGATCATCGAGTTTTGACATGTTTACCCCGTCACCCTGAGATCGCGGCTATGCTGCGCAAGTTGAAAAAATTTAGCACACCTTGCCCTACTATGTCAATGAGAAACCAAGTAAAGCAGGGGCGCATCAAAATCGTTTTTTTCGTTCCATCTTGTCCGCTGTAGGTGGAGCCTCCTTTGGCAGGAGCCGGAGGATCGCAAGTCGCGGGATTCATTTCTCAAAAAACAACTTCAACAGTCGCCTCATTCTCTCCAAAACTTCTCCTGCCTCCTGCCCCAGGCTCCTGTCTTCTGACTTCTGTCTCCTGTCTCACACCTGAACTGTGGTTTCCTGGCAACCAAACAACAGAGATGAAGTCTTTTTTACCACAACAGATATGCACACTTATATTTAAGCTGTTGATTATGCATAACTTATTGCAGTATGAATTATGGCATACCTATTGCTACTAAATTAGCAAGAAAGGGAGTATACGATGATCAGATTTCAGCGGACACTGAAAAAACAAATACATTGCAAAGGCATCGGTCTTCATACGGGTCTCCCCGTACAGATGACGCTCAAGCCGGCGCCTGCGGGCACCGGAGTCGTGTTCGTCCGGACCGATCTGGGTGGCGCCGAGATCAGCGCCAGTGCGGCCAATACCGCGGCAACCAGCTTCGCCACCACGCTCTGCCGTAACAACGCGTCGGTTAAGACCGTTGAACACCTGCTTGCGGCGCTCTCAGGTCTCAATATCGACAATGTGACCATCGAGCTCGACGGAGAGGAAGTTCCGATCATGGACGGCAGCGCCCGTCCCTTTGTGCGGCTTATCGCCGACGCCGGCATTCAGCCCCTGGAAGCGCTTCAGCCCGTACTGAAAGTCATCAAGCCCGTATTCGTGCGCGAAGGCAACAAGCAGCTGGCTATCTGGCCTGCCGAAGCAACGAGTATTTCCTACTTTATCGACTTCAACCACCCCCTGCTCAAAGAGCAGAGCCTGCAATACCAGCCTTCGGAAGAGGCGTTTCTGCGCGAAGTGTCCGATGCCCGCACCTTCGGATTCATGAGCGATGTAAAAGCGCTCCAGGCCAATGGTCTGGCAAAGGGCGCATCATTGGACAACGCCGTTGCCCTCGGAGAGGACTCGGTATTGAACAAAGACGGCCTGCGGTACAGAGACGAATTCGTTCGGCATAAGATCCTGGACCTCATCGGCGATCTGTCGCTTTTGGGCATGCCGGTCATCGGCCACATTGTGGCGCACAAGTCCGGTCACGGTTTGAACGCCCAGATGGTCGGCAAACTCCTCAGCACTCCCCAGAGCTGGATGTTGCTCGGCTCGACCGGGAACACGGAAGTCGCCGAAACAAAGCAGCAGTTCCGGCACGCTCAGCTGTAAGATCGCTGTCCTTCGGGAAATTGAAAAGCCGACGCTCACAAGCGTCGGCTTTTTTTATTCCTTTGGGGTTCGACTGTGGCAGCATTTGCCCTAAAAAAAGCATCCGGACGCAGACTTCGTCGTGAGCTCAGTCGAACGACAACATCGGATAAGCGCGGATTAAGACAAACAAAAATCCGTCACGTAATAAAGAAACTCTCCCAAACGGTGACCAGGCTTTCCATCGCACTGTCTAGTTTCTCTCTGCGAAAATCCGCGTTCATCAGCGTCCAATTGCCGGTTCCCGGTTCATTTTTTTTTCAGATATTCTTCCATGATGGCGACGCCGGAACTGGTGCCGATGCGTTCCGCGCCCGCATCGACCAGCGCCGTCAGTGACGCAAGGTCCTTGATCCCGCCGGAGGCCTTGATGCGGCACGCTGATCCGATGGCCTGGCGGATCAGCCTGATGTCGTCCATGGTTGCGCCGCGCGGTCCGTAGCCGGTCGACGTCTTGATGAATTCAGCCTTGGCAGCAACCGCGACCTGGCAAACACGGGTGATCTCGTCGGGCGTGAGGCTCCCCGTCTCGATGATGACCTTGTGGACTTTCTGGGGGGTCATGGCAATAACGTTCTTGATGTCCACCTCCACCGCATCAAAGCGGCCGGACTTCACCATGCCGATGTTCACCACGATGTCGAGCTCGACGGCCCCGTTCTTCATGGCCTCCATGGCTTCGACGATCTTCACCGTCGTCGTGCTCGCCCCGTGGGGGAAGCCCACGACGGAGCAGACCTTGACCAGCGAGCCGGCCAGGAGGTCCCGGGCGCGGGCAACGTTGCCGCTCTGCACCACGACACAGGCAAAGCCGTACTTCTTCGCGTCCGCGCATGCCTGCGCAAGGTCGTCGAGCGTAGCGTCGGGCCGGACCAGCGTATGGTCGATGACGTACGCTAACTGGCCTGCGTCTTTAAACATGCAAGCACCTCTTTCTTATACGCTTGAAGCAGCGACGCGGTGATTGGTCCGGGCTTGCCGTTCCCCACGGCTTTTTTATCTATCTTCGTGACCGGCATGATCTCCATCGTGGTATTGGTGATGAAACACTCGTCGGCAGCAGAGAGGCTTCGGGGCAGGAGCAGGATCTCTTTGACCGGCATCTTCTTTTTCTTTGCAAGGCGGAGCACCAGATCGCGTGTCACGCCCTCGAGAATGCCCGTGTCCGGATGGGGAGTGTACAGGTCGCCTTTCTTGACTATGAAGATGTTGCTGATGGTCCCCTCCGCCACATGGCCTTCCCAGTTCAGCATGATCCCTTCGAAAGCGCCGGCCTTGACGGTTTCGATCTTGGCCAGGATGTTGTTCAAAAAGTTCGTGGCCTTGACCGACGGCGGCAATGCGAGCGGGTGGTTACGCCGCGTTTTCACGATGGCCGCGGCCACGCCGCGCTCGTAGTATTCCGCGGGGTAGTCGTGGAACGGCCTGGTCACGATCACCATGGTGGGCGCCGGACAGAGGGCCGGGTCGAGCCCGAGCTCTCCGGGGCCGCGGGAGATATGGAGCCTCACGTAGGCTTCCCGGAGCTTATTGACGTTCAACGATTCAATAAGAGCATCGCCTATCTTGTTGATCTGCAGCGGGAGTTTAAGAGCGATGGCGTCGGCGGAGCGTTTCAGGCGGCTAAGGTGCCTCTTGAGGAGAAAGAGCGTTCCTCCGTAGGCGCGCATGGTTTCGTAGATGCCGTCACCGTACAGAAAGCCATGGTCAAAAACGGAAACCAGGGCCTTCTCCTTGGCGACAAAATGGCCATCAAGATAGATGAGCATGCTGAAAAAGTATCATTATTGACCGGGAGTGTCAAGAAGGAAAGGAGCACAACCGAGGCCCACGGTTTCGTAAAATCACGATTCGCTGTTTTCATGCAGCCACCGCACGATGCCTGGCAAAAGCTTCCTCGGCGAGGTTCTGACGCTGAACACAATGATCTTATTCAAGAGGCCGGGGATGACCACGGTTTTGCCTTTCTTCATTGCCTCGTAACCAAAGCGCGCAACGTCTGTTGCCGAGGCCGGCTTTCCAAACCGAAAGAGTCTTGATTGTTCCACTCGTGCCGCGTTCGCAAAACCGGTTGCCGTGGGACCCGGGCAGAGCACGGTTATTGTTACGCCTGTTCCCCTGAGCTCGTTCGCAATCGCTTCGGAAAAGGAGAGCACATAGGCCTTTGATGCATAGTAAACCGACATAAAGGGACCGGGCTGGAACGCGGCGGTGGAGGCCACGTTAACGATCCTCCCGCTCTTTCGCCCGACCATGCCTTTCAGGAAGAGTTTCGTCATCTCCGTGAGAGCGGAGATATTGACCGCGATCATTTTTTCTTCTTTCCGCCAGTCGGTCTCGACAAATGCGCCATGGTCGCCGAAGCCCGCGTTGTTGATCAGGATGTCCACGAAGATGTGCTCGCTTTCGAGCCTGCGAAAAACTTTTTCCGCCGCGCCTGGTTCGGAGAGGTCCTGCGCCACGACGATTACAGATATTGGTGACGCGGTCTCAAGTTCTTTCTTGATTTCCTTCAGTCTGTCCTTGCTGCGAGCCACCAGCACGAGCGTGGCGCAGTCCTTTGCCAGGAGCTTCGCAAATTCATATCCGATGCCGCCTGAAGCACCGGTGATCAAAGCAGTTTTACAGTCCATAGAGAACCCTCATGACACATCCTGGCTATTCCTGACAAAAGCAGGCCTTGTCCTTCGGAAAACAGCCTACCTGATCGTCGTAAACTTTTGCTTCTCTTTCTTGCAGATAATCTGCATCACGTTCCGCCCGCTCATGGCAACAGCCGGCAGACCGCCGCCCGGCTCGACCCAGTGGCCCGCCATGTAGAAATTGTCCAGCCCCGGCAGGGTCTTCCGCATGACCTTCCCGAAGCTCCATGTCTTTGGCGTAACCTGCCAGCCCTCGAAGCTCCCTTTCCAGTTGCCCGTATACCGAACGAACGTCGTGGGCGAGGATACGTCGCGCATCTCGACCTGGCCTGCGAGGCCCGGGAAGCGCTGGTCGAGTATCGAGACCACTGCATCGGCAATCTTTTCTTTTTCCGCTTTATACTGCTCGTCGTTCTGCCGGAGCTTATTCCAGTATTCAAAATTGGTCTGGAGCAAGACCGTCAGCAGGGTTTTCCCTTCCGGAGCGAGCGTGGGGTCGAAGTTGTAGATATGGACCGGGAGGTGCTTGTGCTCGACGCCTCCGACCACGAGCGGAGGCGAAAGCTCGAAGAACCTGCCGAGCGCTGCAGCCGGAAGATCGTGAAAAGACCGGTTCACGCCAAGCGCAACGTAAACGAGCGGTGGAAACGGAATAAGCTTTTCGTAATAATTTCTGACCGTATCATCGACATATTTCCCGTCAAGCATTTCATAGATGGTCGCGTGCCCGTCGGCAGCAGAGATCACATAGTTGGCCCGATGCTCGGTTCCGTCCTCCAGCCGTATACCCAGGGCTCGTCCGTTCTCGGTAAGGATCTTCGCGACC
>JAJYKN010000009.1:0-9109 GCA_021788515.1 Nitrospirota bacterium
TTAAGATCAACAGCGAATATGTCATCGCGCTCATCTTCGTCGCCAGTCTCGGCCTTCTGATAGCGAACCGCCGATCCTTCGACGGCACCGTATTCGGCCTGATGGCGGGAGCGATCGTCTCCTCCATCGCTTCGGAACTTGCCTTCACCGAGTATGCGAGCGTTTTCGGCCTTGCCAACATGATCGGCCACTTCTTCCTGCTTGCCTCCATGGTGCTCATCTATCGCGCCCTTGCCATCACCGGTATCGTTGAGCCTTCCAGCCTTCTCTTCCGGAACCTCAAAATGAGCGAAGCGGCGCTGCAGCGGGCCCATGACGAATTGAAAAACAGCGAAGCGGAGATTACCGCCATGCTCGAAAACGTGCCCATCATCATGCTGCTCGTCGACCGGGAGAGGCGGGTGCGGAAAGCGAACGTGGCCGCGTCCCGGTTCGCGAACCGTCCGCAGGAAGACATGCTCGGCCGCCGGAGCGGAGAGGCGATTCGCTGTCTTCATTCCCTCGACGCGCCGGAGGGCTGCGGCTTCGGCCCCTCCTGCGCGACCTGTGCGGTGCGCCGTACCATACTGGACACCTTCGAATCAGGGGCCAATCGCCAGGGGGCGGAGGCGCGGGTTTCTTTCGACCATCGGGGCAGGCGGGAAGAGCTGATCTTCCTCATCTCGACGTCGCTGCTCACCCTGTCCGACGAGCAGCTGAACCTGGTATGCATCGAAGACATCACGGAGCGCAAGAAGGCCGAAGAGGAGCTCCTGAAGCTGAGCGAAGACATGGCCGCGCGGAACCTGGAGCTTGAGGCGCTCAATAAAGAGCTCGAAGCCTTCAACTACTCCATTTCCCACGATCTGCGCGCGCCGCTTCGCAGCATGTCCGGGTTCTCCAGGATCATGATGGAGGACTACGCGGAAAAGCTGGATGATCAGGGCAAGGACTATCTGACCCGCATACAAAACAGCTCAGAGAAGATGACACGCCTCATCGACGACCTGCTGCGCTTGTCGAAGATATCCCGGCAGGAGATCGAGCGGATACATATTGACCTGTGCGAACTGGCGGAATCGGTCGTCCATAATCTGCGCGAGGCATCCGCGGGAAGAACCGTCGAGGTCGTCATCGGCAAGGAGGTCAGGGCTTCGGCGGACCCGAATCTGATGAGGGTCGTCATGACGAACCTGTTCGATAACGCGTGGAAATTCACGGGAAAGACAACGAACGCCCGTGTGGAGTTCGGCAGTATCGATTGCGGATTGTGGAATGCGGATTGCGGAATTAAATCCGAAATCGCAAATCCTAAATCCGGAATTGTGTACTTCGTCAAGGACAACGGCGCGGGGTTCGACCAGGAATACGCCTACAAGATGTTCTGGCCCTTCCACCGGCTGCACAGCGACAGGGAATTCCCGGGCACCGGCATCGGCCTCGCCATCGTCGACCGGATCGTCCGCAGACACGGCGGAAAGGTATGGGCCGAGGGAGAAGTCGGAAAAGGGGCGACGTTCTTTTTCACGCTCGGGTGAAAAGAGAACTGAGCAAACCCTGCCGTTGCATAACAAACGCTTCCGAAAAGGCTGGAAGCATGTCTGCCTCTGAAAATATGCAGCGGTAAGGCAAAATCAGGCAACCGGGCATCTGCTCACACCTCGGCGCCGGTCCTCCTGTTTCAGGCTGAAGCCTGCACCTGCAACGAATGCGGAGCAAGAAAATGACAAAGGGCAACAAAATCCAATCCCGAAAACACCATCCTGGCGCAGCGGCTGCGGCTTTTCTGGCCGTCCTTGCAATCATCTGCTCTTTCTCCGCATGCACCCGGCCGGACCAAAAGTCCCCAGCCTTGCCCGAGAAGATCACGATTGCCTATTCGACGCCTCCCTATTCGGTGCTCATTGACATCGCACAGAACCGCGGTTATTTCCTGGAGGAAGGGCTGGACGTGACTCCGCGGGTTTACACGTACGGGAAACTCGCATTCGATGCGCTGCTGGACGGGAAGGCGGATATTGCGACTGTCGGCGAAACCCCGTTCATCCTTGCGGTCATGAAAGGAAATGCCGTATCCCTCATCGCCACGATCCAGACTTCCAATAAGAATAATGCCATTATTGCCAGAAAGGACAAGGGCATTCTTGCCCCGCCCGACCTGAAGGGCAGGAAGATAGGCGCGACGTTCGGGACCATCGGAGAATTTTTCATGGACGCTTTCCTGGTCTCCCACGGAATTTCAAGGAAGGATATGAAGGTCGTCAACCTTGCGCCGGAGGCCATGCAGAACGCTCTGACAAACGGCGACGTTGACGCCGTCTCATCGTGGAACCCCAATGCCGTCCGATTGCTGAAGGCACTGGGCAACAAGGGAACGGTATTTTACGACGCCGATATCTACACGCAAACATTCAACGTTGTTGCCAACCGGGAATACCTGCACAAGAACGCCGGCAGGGTAAATAAAATGGTCCGTGCGCTTGTCAAGGCGGAAAAATTCGCACGGCAAAATCCCGTTGAAGCCCAAAAAATCATTGCAGCGCGCAGCGGGATGGACCTGGCGTCAATCGGCAGCATGTGGAATGACAATACATTCAGCGTGACGCTGGACCAGTCGCTCCTGCTCGCCATGGAAGATGAATCGCGGTGGGCGGTAAAGAGCGGGCTGACTGCCGGCGCAAAGATTCCCAATTACCTCGATTACATTTACTTCGACGGGCTGGCGTCCGTAAAACCGAAAGCGGTAAGGATATTGCGCTAGCGCGCAAGGGGACGTATGCAAATCAAGAAGAGACTGCAAATAAACGTTGTGGCTTCAGTAATAGCGGCCGTCGTCATTATCGTCATGCTGGCGACGGCGACGTATCGCGTCCTCAACGCGGTCGAAGCATCGAATATCGCCGACGAACTGGTCGGCAGCGTATATCAACGGAGCGAATTTAGAAACGATTATATGCTGTCTACGAACGAAAGGGCGCGGGTGCAATGGTTTGCCAAACACGAGCAGATCGGCCTGCTGCTGAAGTCCGCTTCGGGAATATTCAGGGATGGCGAGGACAGAACAGTTCTGGACAGGATGGCCAAAGATCAGGAGTCGATCGGGAAACTTTTTTCAGGCATCGTGGAGAACAGGGAAAAGCCGCGACCGGACGCCGTACTCTCGCAGGAGATAGAAGACAGACTGAACAGCCAACTGACCATGAGAAGGCAGAATGCAATATTGGATGCGCACCGGTTGCAGGAATCGGCGAGCAGGCGATTGTTATTGTCCCTCAGGATGTCCGGCTGGGGCATCCTTTGCGTTCTTGTGGTCTTAACCGCGGCAGCTATCATCAATTCATGGACCATGGTCAGGACGATAACCGATCGCATCAAAAGGCTCACGAACGGCGCCTTGGTCATCGGTGAAGGAAACCTCGACCACCGCATCGATATCACCGGAGACGACGAGTTTGCCGAGCTTTCGGAAGCGTTCAATGCCATGACCGCAAAATTGCAGGGGTCCTATGTAGCTCTTGAAAAAGAGATCGATGAGCGCACGAAGGTCGAAGGAGAGTTACGGCGAATCGCCGGTCTTCTCGATGAGACTCAGTCCATAGCCCGCGTCGGGGGATGGGAACTGGACCCGGTGGAAAACACCCTCTACTGGACGGAGGAAACCTACCGGATCCACGAAACGACCCCCACGGAGTACACGCCCGCGGTCGAAACAGCCATTGCTTTCTACGCTCCGGAGAGCGTACCGGTCATCAGCGCCGCAGTCAAGGGCGCCATCGAGCAGGGGAAAGAATTCATAGTGGAGCTGCAATTGATCACGGCCAAGGGCCGGATGATCTGGGTGGAAGCAGTCGGAAAGGTCGTGCGCAAAAATGGCCGCACCGTGAAGGTGCTCGGGGCATTCCGGGACATTACCGAGCGCAAACAGACGGAGGCCCTGCGGCTGGCGAACGCCTACAACCGGAGCCTCATTGAGGCGAGCCTCGATCCGCTGGTGACCATCGACGCGACGGGTAAGATCACGGACGTAAACGTTGCCACGCAAACCGTGACCGGGCGCTCCCGGGAAGAGCTGATCGGAACGGACTTTTCCGATTATTTTACGGAACCGCACAAAGCGCGCGCCGGATACCAGCAGGCGTTCCGGGAAAGTTCGGTCAAAGACTACCCGCTTGAAATCAAGCACAGGGACGGCCATCTTACCTCCGTCCTGTACAATGCGTCGCTCTATCGCGACGAGTCCGGAAACGTCATCGGCGTCTTTGCCGCTGCCCGCGATATCACCGAGCTCAAGCGCGCGGAGGAGATCACCAGGCTGGACGAAGTACGCAAAAACAGCATCGTAAAAATTTCACAGTACGCCGCGACCTCATTAGGGGACCTGCTGGATCTTGCGCTTAATGAGGCGATCGCGCTGACCGGCAGTAAATTCGGCTATCTCTATTTCTATCACGAGGACTCGCGGGAGTTTGTCCTTCATGCATGGTCAAAGGATGTCATGGCCGAATGCACCGTGGCCGACCCGCAGACCAATTACCATCTTGAAAAAACCGGCATCTGGGGCGAAGTGGTACGGCAGCGCAAGCCCATTATCGTAAATGATTTTTCCGCTCCTCATCCTTTAAAGAGAGGCTACCCCGAAGGGCATGCTCCGCTGTTTCGTTTTTTCAGCGTGCCGGTTTTCAGCGAAGGACGCATCGTTGCCGTCGTGGGCTTTGCCAACAGGCCCGCCGAATACACGGACCGGGACGTCAGCCAAATGACGCTCCTGATGGACTCAGTCTGGAAAATCGTCGAGCGCAAACAGGCCGAGGAAAGATTAAAGCTGGCGAACGCCTACAACCGGAGCCTGCTTGAGGCGAGTCTCGACCCCCTGGTGACCATCGACGCGAACGGCAAGATCACTGACGTAAACGCCGGTACGGAGAAAGTGACCGGATGCTCCCGCGCAGAGCTGGTAGGCACGGACTTTTCCGATTACTTTACGGAACCGGAGAAGGCCAAAGCGGGATATCAACGCGTTTTCCAGGAAGGCTCGGTTATGGATTATGCGCTCGAGCTTCGGCGCCGTGACGGCCATATCACCCCGGTGCTGTACAACGCCGCGGTGTACCGCGACATGGCGGGCAACGTCCTCGGCGTCTTCGCCGCGGCCCGCGACGTCACGGAACGGGAAAAAGCGGAACAGGAGATCCGGAAGCTGAACCGGGAGCTCGAGGCGCGCGTGGTCGAACGCACGGCCGAGCTCGAAGCCGCAAACAAAGAGCTGGAAGCCTTTGCGTACTCCGTGTCCCACGATCTGAGGTCCCCGCTCAGAAGCATCGACGGGTTCAGCCTCGCTCTCCTTGAGGACTATGCCGGCAAACTGGACGACCAGGGCGAAGACTACCTTGCGCGCATCCGAAGCGCGACGCAGCGCATGTCCCAGCTTATCGACGATCTGCTGAAGCTGTCCCGCATCACGCGAAACGATATGAACCGGGGAATGGTGGACCTGAGCGGAATCGCGCGGACGATCGCCGATGATCTTAAAAAGCAGCATCCGGAACGGGCGGCGCGGATTACGATCGCAGACAATCTTGTTGCCTCCGGCGACGGGCGCCTCCTGACCGTGGCCCTGGAGAACCTTTTTACCAATGCGTGGAAATTTAGTGAAAAGAGACCCGAGACTATGATAGAATTCGGAGTCACCCGGCAGAACGGGACATTGGTGTATTTCGTCAGGGACAACGGCGCCGGGTTCGATATGACTTACGCGAACAAGCTGTTCAACCCCTTCCAGCGGCTTCACCGGGAAACCGAATTCGCCGGCACCGGCATCGGCCTGGCCACGGTCAAGCGCATCATCAGCCGCCACGGCGGCCGGGTCTGGATCGAAGGCGCGGTGGATAAAGGGACGACGGTGTATTTTACGCTGGGGTAGAGACTTGAAACCCGAGACTTGGAACTCTATTTTGCGGGAGGCTTCATGAATACCAAAATCATTCTTTTAGCCGAGGACAACCCCGACGACGTGCAGCTCACGCTCCGGGCCCTCAAGAAAAGCAACATCCTGAACGAAGTGGTCGTTGCCCAGGACGGCGTCGAGGCTTTGGAGTACCTTTCCGGGACCGGAAAGTATGCCGGCCGCGACACCAGCATATTGCCCCAGGTCATCCTGCTGGACCTCAAGATGCCCAAGATGGACGGGCTCGAAGTGCTCCATCGCATACGCGGAGACGAACGGACAAAGCTCCTTCCCGTCGTGGTGCTCACGACGTCGAGCGAGGACCGTGACCGGGTCGAGAGCTACAAGCTGGGCGCGAACAGCTACATCAGAAAACCGGTGGACTTCAACCAGTTCGCGGAAGCCGTGCGCCAGCTGGGGTTGTACTGGCTCGTATTGAATGAAGCGCCGTGACGTAAAATCAGCTCGTCGCTGGTAGTTCGTAGTTCATAGCAAAGGATTTTACTACGAGCTATGAGCTGCTCATTTTCTTCTCCCTATGGCTAAACTCCTTCACATACTCATCGTCGAGGATTCCAATGACGACACGCTCCTGCTGGTCCGCGAACTGCGGAGGGCCGGCTACGAGACCGTGCATGAACGCGTCGAGACTGCCGAAGCCATGAAGGCTGCGCTCAAGCAACAGGAGTGGGACCTCGTCATCTCCGACTACATGATGCCCACGTTCAGCGGCATCGCGGCCCTTAAGGTCCTCCAGATGAGCGGGCAGGACCTGCCGTTCATTATCGTTTCGGGCAACATCGGCGAAGACATCGCCGTGGCCGCGATGAAGGCCGGGGCCCACGATTATATCATCAAGGGCAACCTTGCCAGGCTCGTTCCCGCCGTGGAGCGAGAGCTAAAAGAAGCGGGCGAGCGCCGCAAGCGGAGCCTGGTGGAAGACCAGCTCAGGCAGTCGAGGCAGAGACTCTTCGAAACGCTGGGAAAAATGAACGAAGGGTTTTTCACCCTCGACCGCCAATGGCGGTTTTCCTACGTGAATGCGGAAGCTGCCAGACTCTGGCAAAAAAACAGGGCGGAGCTGCTTGGAAACAGCCTGTGGGACGTGTCGCCGAATGCAGCCGGCAGCATATTCGAGCAGCAATACCGCAGGGCGGTGCGGGATCAGATCCCGGTCCACTTCGATGCCGTCTCTCCCCTGCTGAGCATCTGGGTCGAGGCCCGCGCCTATCCTACCGAGGACGGCCTCGCCGTTTATTTCCACGACATCACCGACCGCAAACAGTCGGAGGAACAGATCTCCCGTCTGAACCGCCTGTATTCCGTCCTCAGCAAGGTGAACGAGGCCATCGTCCGGATCAACGACACCCAAAACCTGTACGAAGAGATTTGCCGCATCACCGTGGAAGAAGGTTCCTTCAAAATGGCATGGATCGGCATCACCGACCCCGCGTCGAAACGGGTCATGCCCGAAGCAAGCTTCGGCGACGTCGGGGGGTACCTGGAGCATATCAATGTCATCGCAGCCGACGTCCCGGAGGGAAAAGGGCCCACGGGCAGGGCGGTTTTCGAGGGGAAATACCGGATCTGCAGCGACATCGCCCAGGACCCCATCATGCGTCTCTGGCGCGACAACGCTCTCAGCCACGGCTTTCGCACCTCCGCGGCCTTCCCCCTCCGCTCAGGCAACGAGGTCATCGGCGGTTTCACCGTGTACGGGGACCAGCCCCGGTCCTTCACGAACGAGGAAATCGGGCTCCTGTCCGCGCTCGCGGACGATGTGTCCTACGCCATCGACTCGCTGGCCAACGAACAGCGGAGAAAAGAGGCCGAGGAACGAACCGGAGTCACCAACGCGCTGCTCAAACTGTTTACACAAAAGTTTTCCCGCAAGGAATATCTCGACGCTGCGTGCGGCCTGATCCGGGAATGGAGCGGCATCCGCCATGTCGGCATCCGGATCGTGGCCCCCGGAGGAAGCGCCCCCTTCGAGTCGTGCAAGGGGTACAATGACGCGTTCCTGGAGCTGGAAGGTCCTCTATCGCTGGACACCCCCTGCATCTGCACCCGCATCGTTCAGGGAGCGCCCGGGCCGTCCGATCTGTACGCCATGACGCCCAGCGGCTCCTTCTTTTCCGAAAACACGGCAAAGTTCATGGGCCAGGTGGCCCCGGAAGACCGGGGGCACTACCGCGGCGTGTGCATGAAATACGGTTTCACGTCGCTCGGCGTGATACCGATCCGCCACCGCGAAACTCCGGTCGGGGCCATCCATCTTGCCGATGAGCGGGAAGGAATGCTTCCCCAAAAGACCGTGGTGTTCCTTGAGCAGCTGGCGTACATCGTCGGCGAAGCGGTCTTCCGGTTCAGCGTTGAAGACGAGCTTCGCAGGAATTTCACCAACCTGCAAAAAACCACCGAACTCCTGGAGCGGTTTTTCTCCACCACCCACATGCTCGTGGCCTATATGGACCGGGACTTCAACTATATCCGCGTGAACCGGGCCTACGCCGAGGCGGACAATCATCTTCCCGAGTTCTACGTGGGAAGGAACCATTTTGCGCTCTATCCCCATGCAGAGAACGAACGGTTCTTCCGGCAGGTGGTGGAAACCGGCGAGCCTTTTGAAGCCTATGAGCGGCCCCTCGATTTTTCAACCCGTCCGGAACGAACAACGTCCTACTGGGACTGGAACGTGCTCCCTGTCAAGGAAACCGACGGCCGGGTGAGCGGCCTGGTCTTCACGCTCATCGATATCAGCGCGCGCATGCACGCGGAGGCCGAGCTCCGGCGGGCGCTGTCCTACAACCGGAGCCTGATCGAGGCCAGCCTCGACCCCCTCGTCACCATCAGCCCCGACGGAAAGATCACCGACACGAACGCCGCCGCCGAAAGGGCCACGGGCCTGCTCCGCGAGGAGTTGATCAACACTGATTTTTCCGAGTACTTCACCGAACCCGCGAAGGCCCGGTACGGCTACCTCCAGGCGTTCCGCGAGGGCAAAGTTATGGACTACGCCCTCGAAATGCGGCATCGCGACGGCCGGGCGATGCCCGTCCTGTACAACGCGTCCATCTACCGCGACGAAGCCGGGAACGTCAAGGGGATCTTCGCAGCGGCCCGCGACATCACCGAACTCAGGGAAGCCGAGCGCCGCACCACGGTCACGAACAACCTCCTGAAACT
>JAJYKN010000009.1:9119-11166 GCA_021788515.1 Nitrospirota bacterium
ACTGTTCACGCAGACCTACTCCCGGAAAGTGTATCTCGACTCGGCCATCGAAATCCTCCGGTCCTGGAGCCGCTGCCGCAGCGTGGGCGTGCGCATTACGGACCGTGATGGAAACATCCCCTATGTGGCCTGCGAGGGATTTGACGACGACTTTGTCCAGTCGGAACGCGCGCTCTCGCTTTCCCGGGACCGCTGCGCCTGCACCCGCGTCGTAACAGGCGAACTGGACGCCGTGGACGCCTCCTCCCGGACCCCCGACGGTTCGCTCTATTACAACGACTCGGTGACGTTCCTCTCCGCACTGACCGAGGAAAAGCGGAAGCAGTTCCGCGGGGCCTGCCAGCGGAGCGGTTACCAATCTCTGGCCGTGGTCCCCATCCGCTACCGCGAAAAGGTCCTCGGCGCCATCCATCTGGCCGACCTGCGCGAGGGCATGTTCCCCCCGGGCGTGGTCGAGTTCCTGGAGCGCATGGCGCTCATTATCGGCGAGGCGCTGTACCGGTTCAACATCGAAGAAGAGCAGATGCGCCTCGTGTCAGCCCTGGAATCCACGGCCGAGGCGGTCGTCATCACCGATCCCGCCGGAAAAATTCAGTACGTCAACTTCGCATTCGAACAAATCACCGGGTATGCCAAAGAAGAGGCGCTGGGCAGGACGCTCCATATCCTCGACAGCGGCAGGCACGATGAAGCGTTTTACCGGAAGCTCAGGGAAACGCTCGCGCGCGACGGCGTCTGGCGCGGGCAGCTGATCAACAAGAAGAAGGACGGGACGCTGTACTATGAAGACTGCACCTACTCCCCGGTGCGGGGGCCGTCCGGAGAAATCATGAGCTACGTTTCCCTCAAACGGGACGTGACGGAAAAGCTCAGGCTCGAATCCATTGCCGAGTCGGTCTCGACCATGGACGGCATCGGCTACATCTTTTCCGGCGTGCGGCACGAGATCGGCAATCCCATCAACTCCATCAATATGATCCTGGGCCTCCTCAAGGCCAAGTTGCCCTCGCTGTCCCCGGAGGCCGTCACGGACTATATCGACCGGGTCATCGGCCAGGTAGCGCGGATAGAATTCTTGCTGAACTCCCTCAAATCCTACAATATGTACGAGACCCAGGAGCCCCTGGACCTGCGCGTCGCGTCGTTCATGGAGCAGTTCCTGCCGCTCGTCAGGGAAGATTTTTCGAGAAAGAAAATCGTGCTCGATTTCCTGCTGGACCCGCGGGTAGAGAGCGTGTACGCCGACCCCCGCGCGCTCCAGCAGGTGCTGTTGAACCTCCTGACAAACGCTTCGGACGCGGTGAACGGACGGGAAAACCCGACGGTGACCCTGAGCGTGTTCAAGTCAGGAGGCACGGTCCGAATCGAGGTGGATGACAATGGATGCGGGATCCCCGAGGACAGAATGAAGGACCTGTTCAAGCCCTTTTACACGACCAAAGCAAAGGGCACCGGACTCGGACTTGTGATCGTCAGAAAAATGCTTGCCAGAATGAACGGCACGATCGAGATAGAGAGCAGGAAGGACGAGTGGACCCGGGTAATCATTTCGCTTCCGGAGGGAAAGCATGGCCAACGGTAATCCCATGAAGAAAACGTTTCTTATCATCGACGACGACAGGGTATTTGCGAACACTGTCCGGGACTTTCTGTCCAGCGACGCTGTGGAGGTAATGGTCGCCAACAGCGCGATGGACGGACTCGCCGCCTGTCAACAGAGAAAGATCGACGTGGTGCTTCTAGACCAGCAGCTCCCCGACGCGGAGGGGCACACGCTCTGCGCCGCCATCCTGAAGAGCAACGACCAGGCCAAGATCATCTTCTCCACGGCGTTTCCCAGCTTCGAAAACGCCGTAAAGGCGATCCGGTCCGGCGCCTCCGATTATCTGTCGAAGCCCTACGACCTGGAAGAGCTGAGCCTCGCCGTTCGCCAGGCCTTCCGCACCCTGGAGCTGGAAAACGTGGAGCAGATCCAGGATTACCAGCGCACCCGGGAAAGCGAGCAGACCGTCGTCATCGGCGGGGAAGGCCTCGCGGAAACCATGAA
>JAJYKN010000010.1 GCA_021788515.1 Nitrospirota bacterium
TCCCGGGACGCAAGACCGATTGCAAAGAGAGATAGCGGAAAAACCTCCGACTTCCGCCCAGCAAAACAAAACCGCCAAAACCGGTGGGCGTAGTCTGAACAAATTCTGAATATTTTCAACAGGGCACCCCGCACGGGTGCCCTGTTGAATTTTGTGTTAGTGCGTCACAATAAAAAAATCCACTGCGTGCGGCTCTCACAACACGGGCTTTCAAAATCGGCAGGTACATCAGGTGCCGGTATCATTGTTTAAACATTCCTTAATTAAAAATCGAATTCGTCATAGAATCCCAGGGCTAAACTGACAGGATCATCGACCTAGGGCTAACTGAACGCTTGACCTTTCTCATCATCCATTCCGCTTCTCCATACCATCTTTCTTTGCAATCTTAAAAATATAGACATGACATTTCTCAGTCTTGCAAATTCAGCTGTTGACCGCTTTCACGTAAATTCATTCAGTTATGTTTTGGCACAGCTGATGCAATAACTCATGGCAAGATAGGGAGAAAAGGAGGATGGGAAAATGAGAAACTCACCTTCAAGAAAAGCTGCTTACATCGGTGCAGGATCGGGGCTGGTAGTGTTCTCGCTCTTCGGGCTGCTGCCCGGGAGTCTCCTCGGAGGCGCTGCAGGAATAAAATTCGCGGGCATGCTCTTCGGTTTTCCGCTCGATCCTGGCCTCCTTTCGCGGACCATTGTGCTCAGCTCCATGCTCGTGGGCGTCCTGGTTTCGGGACTCGTCATCGTCACGGCAGCATCCGCTGCAGGATGGCTTCTCGGCAGAGTGGCAGAAATTGGGATGTCGATGCAATCGACACACGGACACATCGGTGCGCACAATAGATAACCACCTGTAAGATAGAGAATCAGATTGTCAGCTGCGGCTGAAAGGAGATCGCCATGAAGAACGAGACAGTGAAAGCGGGAATGAAGATCGGGGCAACGATAGGAGGACTGGTGTTTGTCGTATTCGGGATCATGCCCGGGTTCTACTTTGGGAGTTACGGAACGCTGATTCTGCTCCAGAAGCTGATGGGCGGCACGGTGGAACCCACCCTTTTCGTAAGGGCTGCCGTGGTGATGGGAATCGTGGTTGGAATCGCCTGCGCGGCGGCGGTAAGCATCGTCGTCGGCGGCTTGCTCGGAACTGCAATGGGTTATGTCGTTTCGGCACCGGCATCAGCACGGGCGAAACAAACAGCCGCTGAAAAAGTGTAGGAAAGTACTAGGAAGTGGAAGTGAAGAGATGGCAAAGCAGGAGCACGGCAGCCACACGAATGAGAGAATAGTCCTGAAGGCGGTGTATTAATCACCGCCTTTTATATTTCCCGAAAGATAGAAATCGGCGACGAACAATCAATAAAAAAAGCCCCGGAATGATCCGGGGCTTTTGGAATTGTTATAAATTTTAATTTTTCACTTGTTAGACTTTGGCTACGTTCGCAGCCTGAAGACCCTTGGGGCCCTTCACGACTTCGAAGGTCACCTTGTCACCCTCGTTCAGAGATTTGAAACCGTCCCCTGAAATTGCCGAGAAGTGCACAAATACGTCCTCACCGTTCTCCTGCGTGATGAACCCAAACCCCTTGCTGTTGTTGAACCACTTGACTACACCATTTGCCATTCTGTTTCTCCTCTTGTTTCTTTTTTGAAATTTGTCCGGGAATTATCCGCGGATAGAGAAAGAATACCGTTTTCTCCGCACCATGTCAAGCTGATAATAAAAAAAATCCTGTTTTGGAATGAGTCAAATCAAGCCAACAGAAGCTGTCCCCCGTTTCAAAATCTTGCAACAATAGAGAACAGCTACGCCTCTAAAAAAGTCCCCTGGCACAGTGACCATGGCCCCTCTTCGCTCGTCACGCCGTACGAGGCTGCTTGTAGGCCTTGGCCTGGTGCATAAACGCTTCAAGCCGCGTAAGGGTCTGCGAATCCCCCTGGCCTTCATAGGCGATATTCAGGAGGGGAATATTTTGATGGTCTTCACGCACCCGCTTGAGCACGGCGGTCGCGATGGTGCCCGGCATGCAGGTGAAAGGCATCACATTCACAATGCCTGAAACTCCGCGGTTGATATAGTCAATCGCTTTCCCCACGGACAAGACAGCTTCACCTTCGAAGGAATGGTGAATATAGGGAAGAGCCGTATGGAGGGTTTGTTCGATGCTCGGCTCGTGGAGACTCCGCAGGCTCCCGTTGAACCCGCTCAGAAACCGCTGCTCGTCCTTGTGCTGAACACGCCCGGTCACGTATGCCTTGAGCATATCTTTCCACGAGCTGTTCATTTTTGCCGATACCATGGCCGTGGTGTTGATATACAGGAGCCATTCGGAGATGGGCGCCACCCATGCCTCGCCGCCGAGTTTTTCGATCTGCCTCACCACATCCTCGTTGCTGAACCGGTTCGAGCGGATATAGATCTCACCGACGACGCCGATCACGGGCCTGGACCGTTTCGCTATCTCGATCGAGGAAAAGTCTTTATAGGCCGCTTTCAGCAGAGGCAGGAGGTCCTCTCTCTTTTCAATGGCAATGGTCAGTCGTTCGAGCGCTGATTGATAGACACGGTCTGTTTGCCCCTTCTGTTTTTCATGGGGCCGGGTCTCCCAGAGCGCTTTCTGCAGCATATCGACGGCGAAGACTCCGCGCCAGCTCATGAGAACAAAATTCTTATCCAGTGCCCGCACATCACCATGGAGCGATTCGTCCTGCATGGGGGCCAGGATCTCGACTCGTTCGAGCCCAAGCTTGTCGAGCACTTGACGGTGATAGCGATGGTACTGGCCGAACCTGCAGGGCCCCTTGCCCGTGGGCATGAAAAAAGCGCTCCTGTCCGGATCGAACCCGGGACGGCGGGTCGCTTTGATCATGTCTCCGGTGGTGAGCGCGAGCGGATAACACTCGCGGCCCGAGCTGTGCTCCCTCCCGATCCGCACCGTCTCGTCATCGGACTCGGGCAGCACCTCGGCTTCGACGCCGCAGGCCCGGAACGCCGCTGCAAGCGCGTGAGCATGGTCCGTCATGGGCGGCAGGTAGACTTTCTTCGCTTGAAGCGAACTGTTGCCGTTGCTCTTGGCAGGAACAACGAAGGCATCAACACGTCTTCCGGCTTTTACGTTGTGCAGGCTGTCCATAAATGCTTCGATCCGCGTTATAGCCCCGGCGTCCGCGCTGTGCTCGTCGACTTCAAGCTGGAGAAAGGCTTTACCGGCCATTTCCTTGCGGAAGAAGTGGGTAATGAACGAATCTGGTCCGCATCCGAAGTTCGTAATATAGACCGGAAAGAGGTTCGGATGTTTGCGAAGGATACGGGCGGCAGCCATGATCTTCTGTCCCGACCGCCAGTACATGTCTTCCTGGCCGGACAGGTCCACTTCGTGGAGCGGCAGAAAATCCATGGGAATGGCCTGCACGCCGAGGTCCCTGATCTTTGACGGCAGGTTCAAATTCAGGCCCGTGTCGCAGGTGTTGTAGTTCCGGCCGATGAGTACGAGCGCCTTTTCGCCCGGTTTGATCTGCGACAGGACAACGCTGCCTCGCTGCTCGACAATACGTTGATAATTTTTTTGCGCCTCGCTTGCCACTCGCTGGGCCCGCGCCACGGCTGCTCTGCCCCTTCCGAGCGCCTTTCCCACCGATCTCATACTCTTCGCAAATTGGCGCTCATCATGCAGGAAGAGAACCGGTTCCAGTGTCTTAACCTCTCCGAACTTGATCGATGCTTTCGCAATATACGGAAAGGCCTGCGCATAGGGGCAGGCCTGGGCGTTCTTAGACTGTTCGTGGACGACCGGAAACCGGATGAAACTCGGCAGGAAGAGGAAGTCGACTTTTTTATCCAGAAGGTCCAGAACATGCCCGAGCCCCACTTTTGCCGGGAAACAGGTTTCCGCAACAGTCGCCTCCAGTGAACGGTTGATCAACCCACGGTTCGTCCGCTCGGACAGGACGACGCGGAAGCCGAGGTTGCTGAAAAAGGTTTGCCAAAAGGGAAGGAAGTCGTTGACATACAGCATCCGCGGTATGCCGATGATCGGCGCATGTTCATCGAACTCAGGAAGGACGACGGTGGACTCGAGCAGTCTCTCGCGCTCGGCGAAGAGATCGGGCAGGGCGTCCGCTTGCGAGTTCTTTTTCTTGACATCGTACTTCTCGCAGCGGCTCCCGTAAAAGAGCGGTTTCTCGCCGGCGAAGACGACCCGGCGGATGTCGCAGCGGTTCGCGCACTCGGCGCACTCGAAGGTCGAAATCGTATACTCGCGCTTGCTCAGGTCGAACCCTTTGAACCCGCTTGCGCCCGTGCTGCCCTGCATGGCAAGAATTGCCGCGCCGATCGCGCCGGTCACCTCGTGGTGCGGCGGCACGGTGATGCGCTTTCCCGTGATTTTCTCGAAGGCCGCCACCACCGCTCTGTTTGCGGCCACGCCTCCCTGAAAAAAGATGCGTTCGCCCACTCGCTTGCCGGCCACGACCTTGTTCAGATAATTATAGGCAATGGAGTAGGCAAGCCCGGCAGTCAGTTCCTCCACACCGGAGCCGGTGTTCAGGGAATGGACAAGGTCGGACTCCATGAACACGGTGCACCGTTCGCCGAACCTGCAAGGCGACTCCGCGCAAAAAGCCTTGCCTTCGAATTCCTGCTTGATCCGGATGCCGAGCCGCTCCGCCTGTTCTTCCAGGAATGAGCCGGTGCCGGCGGCGCAAGCCTTGTTCATCTCAAAATCCACAACAGCGCCGTCCCGCAGGCTGATGTACTTTGAATCCTGCCCCCCGATCTCGAAAATGGTATCCACGGTATGGTCGATCACCGCCGCGGCAGTGGCTTGGGCCGTAATCTCGTTCCTGACCACGTCGGCGCCGATCATATCGCCCGTCAGATATCTGCCCGAACCCGTCGTGCCCGCTCCAAGGATCTTTACCCGCGACCCGATCTCCGCGCCGACTTCGGCCAGACCCTGCTTCACCGCCTCGATCGGCCTTCCCGCTGTCGGCAAGTAGCGCTTCGACAGCACCCGCATCTTTCCATCGATCACGACCACGTTCGTGGAAACCGATCCGACGTCCACGCCGAGGTAAGCATCGACGAGGCCACCGTTGCCGGCAATTTCATCCTGATCGGGATTCGGCATGACTCCGCCGGGCATCGTGAGCCGGCTCATTCCCTCGGAGGCCCGTTTGTTTTCCGATGCGAGCAGGTCCGCAAGCGCGGCAGTCCCGCGGAATGCGGCCTCGGAGGGCTGCTGCATGATCAGGAGCGCGGCGCCGATCGCCCCGGAGGTCTTGAAATGCTCCGGCACCGTCATCTCCTGTTCCGATAGTTTCAGCACTTCGCGGAATGCCCTGCGCATGCCGAGGTTCGCGGCGACACCGCCGAGGAACAGGATGGGCGAATAGAACTTTTTGCCTTTTCCGACCGTGGCCTTGAAATTCCTGGCCATGGCAAAGCAGAGGCCGGACACAATATCGAAGTCAGGCGTCGCGATCTGCTGCAGGTGAATCATGTCACTCTTCGCGAAAACGCTGCACCTGCCCGCCACCCGCGGCGGTGTCTTGGACCGGAGCGCGAGTTCGCTGAATTCCTCGATCGTGAGATGCAGGCGTGTGGCCTGCTGGTCGAGGAAAGACCCCGTGCCGGCCGCGCAGGCCGTATTCATGGAGAAATCCTCGATTTTCACTCCCTTGCCGCCCGCGTCCCGGACCAGGCTGATAAGCTTCGCGTCCTCGCCTCCGAGTTCTATCAATGTCCGCGCCCCGGGATAGAAACGGCCGGCAAAGGACGCCTGGGCAAGAATTTCATTGACGAACACGGCCCCGATGGTACCGGACACCTGCTTACCGCCGCTGCCCGTTATGCCGGCGGACGTGATCGTGCTTTCGGAGAATCTGGACACGAGCACGTTGATTTCATCCAGGAGAGCGCTCTGAGGATCGCCCTTGATCCGGGTGTATGTTTCGGACAGAATCTGACCGCCCTTATTAAGAATGGCGGTTTTGATGGCGACTGAACCGATATCAATGCCGAGAAAGAGACCTTCACGCATACGCCTGTCCTTATCGAAAAGATGAGATTTTTTTGTGGATGCTGCGTTGAATGATCCTCTTACAGGAAAGCACGAGCGTATTATAGTGGGAACAACCGGGTTAGTCAACCCCGCAGAAGAGGACGTTCAGATTTTGCCGAAACAGAAAAAAAGGTAAATAAAACGTTCGGTTTTATGAAAAAATGATATAATCAATGCCTTGAGTCTTCATTCTTTTCCAAAGGAGTAGAATGATTCCCGTTGCCGGCGATATCAAGGACATGACGCTCCCCTGGCTTTTCCAGGATCTCCGGACCGGGAAAATGACGGGCACGGCAATCTTCAGCCGTGATGCCGAACTGAAAAAAGTGTTTTTCAAGGATGGAGACATTCTCTTCGCCTCATCAAATCTGGAAGAAGACCGCCTCGGCGAATTTCTGCTGCGCACGGGCAAGATCTCGCAGGCCCAGTTTGACAAAGCATCTGAGATCGTCATCAAGACGGGTAAAAAACTGGGTGCTGCCTTATTCGAGGAAGGCGCCCTCACCTCGCATGAGCTTGTCTCCCAGGTAAAACTCCAGGTCAAAGAGATCATCCTGAAATTATTCATGTGGCGCGACGGCAGCTTCCAGTTCGACGGCAACCCGTTGCCGATCTCGGAAATCATACCGCTCCACATCAGCACCGGGGACCTGATTATCGCCGGCGTACGGGATATTGACTGGAAAACCATCCGAAAATCTCTTCCACTTCTCAAAACAATCATTCGCCCGGCATCGGATCCTTCGCTCCTTTTCCAGAACGCCCACCTCGAACAAGACCAGCTCGAGGTGTTCTCGCTCATCGACGGTAGTAAAAGCATTGAGGAGCTCTGCGGGATGAGCAGTATCGGCGACTTCAATACGCTTAAGTCGATCTACATCCTCTTGGCGCTTCGCATGGCCGAAACGGGAGAAATCAGGGTCGAGGCCGAGAAAAAGTTCGCGCAAGAGGTCATTCGTGAAACACTCTCGTCCAGAGAGCTTCACGCTGAAGAACCTGCTGCAGCCGCGACGGTCACCAAAGAGATGATCCAGCAGGCCTACGAGGACAGAGAACTGAAGAACCACTACGAGATGCTCGGCGTGGACAGAAACGCATCGGTTCAGGAAATAAGAAGGGCGTACTTTCGATGCGCCAAACTCTACCATCCCGATCGGCACTTCGACCCCGAAATGAACGACATGAAGGAGAAACTCGAGACACTTTTTACCTGGACCCACGAGGCCTACGAAACACTGAGTTCGCAGTCCGAACGCGACAGCTACAATCTCAGCCTTGCCGAGAGGAAGAAGAAACCGGGGACGCGCGCCGGGCAGGGAACGCGAAGCAATCCTGAGGCTGCCGCAGATCAGTTCAGCGAAGGCCTAAAGCAGTTCCAAGTGCAGAATTACTGGGGAGCAGAAGAGTCGTTTCAATGGGCCATGCGCCTCGAGCCGGGAAACGCCGAATATGTTTTCCATCTCGGACTTACGCTCTCGCGTATACCACGAAGAGGTCACGAAGCCGAAGAATATCTTGTCAAGGCGGTCGAGATGGCCCCCTCAAATGTCGAGTATCATCTGGAGCTGGGGAATTTTTATATGAAGAACGGTCTCAGGGCCAAGGCGTTGACGGTGTTCCGGAATGCCCTCCAATATGACCCGAATTCGGACAAGATCAAGGCATCAATCAATAGTGCCGGAGATCAACTCTGACGGCTGGCCGCTCGCTTTTTTACCAGCGGAATATACCGGCACTCCCTCTTTTGCAGCAAACGCCACTCGTTACGCCGCCCCCTCCGCCAAGCGATCTTATAGATCTATCTCCATTCCTGCGGAGAGAGCGAAGCAGTGGATCCCGTTTTTTCCCGTCCCCGCAATGCTGCGGCAATCACCCACCAGGTGGTCCAGTTCGCTGTCAGACCGGTCCTGGTTGTGATGAAACAAACCGAACTGCTTTACCGCAGCCTCCTGTGCCAGGCGGAGAGCATCGGTATACAAGGAATGCCCCCACCCTTTCGTCAGCTTGTATTGCTCCGCCGTGTATTCGGCATCATGGATCAATACATCAGCGCCCGCAGCGAAACGGAGGTAGTCCCCGTACTCGCCCCCGCCGGGATGGCGGCTTGACAGCTCGTTATCCGTAAGGAAAACGAAGCTCTTTCCGTCCTCGGTGAATTTATATCCTATCCCCTGATTGGGATGGTTCAACGAAATCGGCGCTATCCGGACAGGACCGATTTCAAATGCTTCTTCACACACCGTATGGGAAACGATTTCGGCCTGCAACTGACCGAAATCCACGGGAAAGTAAGGGGCAATCATAGACTTGGAAAGAACATCCCCTATGGACCGCTGCGCGCAGGGACAGCCGAAGAAATCGATCTTTGTTCCTTTCATGTAGATCGGTTTAAAAAAGGGAAAACCCATAAGGTGGTCCCAGTGGGCATGGGTGAAAAGAATGCTGAATTCACGTTCGCCCGACGCAAGCAGCCGATTTCCGAGTTTTCTGATACCGGTGCCCGCATCGATGATGATAATGTCATTGTTCTTGCTTCTGACTTCGACGCAGGTCGTATCACCGCCATACTTTTCGTATTCTTTACCGGAAACCGGGATGGAACCTCTGGCTCCCCAGCAGGTGATCTTCATACTCTACCCTCCTCTCGATCTGATGCTGCAATACTATGGGCGACGTCCGGGTTGTTTCTGCCAAGCTATCTTCGTTATCTCCATTGTTCATAAAAACAGATTTCCTGGAGCGGTTTCCTCGCAGGCCCATCCTTTTTCTCTTCCACGGGATAGCCCAGCGGAAAGAGCCCAACAACTCTGATTTCCGAGGGGATGTGAAGGAGGCTCTTCAGTTTCTCCTCGTCGTAGACACCCACAAACACCGTCCCCAGTCCCAGGCCCTTTGCCGCAAGCATCAGGTTCTGAGCAGCCAGGCCCGCATCGACAAGATAGTAGTTCTGACCCCAGATGACTCCCGACTGCCCGGGGTCGGCGCAAAGAACAATCACCGCCGGCGCATCAGCGAGGGCCTTCATCGAAGGGTTCGACTTGTAGCCTTTGGGCGCAAAATAAGATGCCACGTAGGATAAAGCGCTGATCTGACCCCTCGTGTTCTTGTCCTTTACAACCACCAGGCGCCAGCATTGATAATTTGCCCACGAAGGCGCCGTGCGGACAGCCTCAAGAACTGCCTGAAGTTTCTCGTCTTCAACCGGTTTGTCGGAATATTTGCGGATACTCCTGCGCGATTTGATTGCCTCGAAAAGTTCCATGGGCGCGCCCCTTTCAGAGTAAGGAATATATGGTACGGAAAAGAAATTGTTGTATGATCAACTGTATAAAAAAAGGGTTCTAAAGTCAATCACAAAGGAAAATTATTCTCGATGCAAGTCGCGGGATTCATGCCCCTTCGCAATCAAGCGGATAAGGTCCGGATTGTAATGTGCCCGCCTTCCCCTTCTTTTCCTTCCAGGTGAATGCCCACATCGAGAAATTGCTGAACAACCCGAATATTCGTGAGCAGATGCTGCGTAACGCGGCTGGTCGTAAATTCAGAATCTCCGCGGGCCAGCGCAAGATAAGGGATGAGCTGGTCGGCAAGATGCGGATCAATTGCGCCCGAAGCGTCCAGGTGCCGGAAGAGCGCATGGCAGGCTTCTTCCGCCACTTCTTCCGCTCTTTTTCCGATCGCGCCGAGGGCATCGAATCCCGCAGTGATATTCTCAAACTCGGCCTGCAAAAAAAGGAACGTGCCCTTGCCGGGCGACGGTGCCTCCACGATCTCGATGTTCGCTTCAATGCCCTTGTGGCGAAGCGCATGAAGGGCACTATCCCGTTGCCGCAGAGCGATATCCTGAGATAGATTTGCAACTGCTGACAGACCGGTCACTCGTACCAGCGCGCCGCGATCTGTAATCCTCAAGGGCCGGAACTCCGCGGCCGGATTTATTCTCGCGGTCACGGCTCCTCCTCCGGCGGGATACCATCCCCATTTCTGTATGTCGAGATCGATAAATGAGTTGATCCGCGATAGTATCGGCAAAAAAACCTGCTTGAGATAATGAAAGGTGGGGCTCCAGGGCACATGAGTACCGCCGAGTACGGTGATGCTTGACAACCGCTCCGCGAAACAGAGCGGAAGAATGATCGTCTGGAGCACAAGGGACGTGCTGCCTGCGCTTCCTTTTTTCCCGGACACGTCAAATACGTAGTCGCCCCCGCTGACCGGTCCGGGCAGGAACTTGATTGCCGTGGATGAGAGCTCGGCGCCTTCGACAGCGGCGCGGCAAATTGCAGCTGCTGCAATAACTGCGGTCAAATGCTGCGGCTGAAGGCCCGGCTTCATGCGATCTCTGCGGATATTCACGATCTCAACGGGTTTGCCGAGAACGCACGAAAGCGCCAGCGACGTTCGCAGGATTTGACCGCCGCCTTCACCAAAAGACCCGTCGATGTGAATGACTTTACTGGCCGGAATCTGCACCATAGATTTTGTACCGCCGCTACAGATGGTTATAAGGAATAAGAGAAACCGCCAAAACATCATTATTCAATTAAAAACACATAAATACCGGTAAAATAACATTTTTTAAATAATAACATAAAAATTATGATGATTATATTTTAATATTTCAAATACTTGACTTTTTATTTTTTTTTGGTACATTAAGCATTAGCACTCTAACATATAGAGTGCTAATGAAAATCAAATTCATGCACGTGAGGAGGATAGCATATGTTATGGACTGATTTGGAAAGATTCGGCTTG
>JAJYKN010000011.1 GCA_021788515.1 Nitrospirota bacterium
CTGAAATTCCTTTCAAATGCCGCATCAAAAGAAATATATTTTGGTTTCATGTGATGGTCAGATGCTGCCGATAAAGTCCTTAAGTGAAACCTTCTTGATCTTGCCCGTTTTCAGATTTTTCTCCGACTCCTCGAGACGGAACAAAAAATTCTGGCGCTTTACGGTCTTATATAACTCCTTCAATATTTTGTACTCCTCTTTGGGGAGCATTACCATATCTCTTTCCGCAATGGTCTTAGTCATATGTTTACCCTCCAGCCTGATCTACTTCGTCCTTAATCCGATCTTTTTAACCCTCTCCGAAAAATCAGCGCACACCGCTACGTAGGGATTTCCGCCATTGTTCGATGCTGCGGAAAGAATTTCGAGGCGATTGGACTCGATCTTCAGCATCCCCAGCAAATCCTGGACCCGCTTTACCCGCGCATTCACCCGGGGCTCGATGTCCCGGTACTTGCAGGTCCCGCTGCCACATCGAATGATCGCCACGCCGTCAGCGCCGGACTCGAATGCTTTCAGCATATCAAGGATGTCGATACGGCTGGTGCAGTGAACCGGAATGGCCTTCACATTATTCGGCACACCGATGACCTTTGCATGATGATTGCACATGAGCGCCACAATGACCGGTTCCTGTCGGTCAGCGTCGACCTTGCCGATGATGGTCGGAAGCGTGTTCCTGATCTCGCGTACGTCGTAGCTCACCATGCTGATGGCCTGGGCCGGACATTCAGGCGCGCAAAGACCGCAGGCCTGGCAATACTCGGGCCTGATCTCGGAGACCGACGTAACCACGGGAGCGCCGTACGGACAGACACGCATACACGTGAGACAGGCCATGCACTTCTTCTGGTCCACAACAGCGCCGCCGCCGCAGCCGCGGCAGCGACCTGCTTCCTCAAGCGCCTCTGCCTCGCTGTAGCCCATCTCGAAGTGGTCCATGGTCTTCACCCGGACCTCGGGAGCGAGATGTTTGATCTTCATGCGAGGCTGCTTGCTGATCTTTTCAACAACTTCTGAGGGCATCTGCGCGATCTTTTCCTTCTCTTGCGCAGGAAGCCTGCCTTCGATGGTCTCACCTTGCATATAGAGATGCATTGCCAGGGCGGCCCGCCGTCCGTTCGCAACAGCAGCGATCGCCGAGCCGGGGCCGGTCACAACCTCGCCCGCGACAAAGACGTTCTTGGCGCTGCTCATCTGGGTCGCCGGGTTCCACTCAACGCGTCCGCGCTCGTCAACTTTAACCGGACTATCTTTAAGGAACGCCAGGTTCGACATCTGGCCGATCGTGATGATGATCGTGTCGGCTTCGAGCAGCGTGGTCACCTTATTATCAAAGGTCGGAGCAAAGCGCTTGTTCGCGTCAAAGACGGACAGAACTTTCGTTACTTCGAGACCCAGGACCTTGCCGTTCTCCCGCTTGACTGCCTTGGGTCCCCAGCGGTAATTGATCTTGATCGCCTCTTCAACAGCCTCGTCCACTTCCCATTTCCAGGCCGGTATCTCCTGCTCGTTCTCGAGACAGACCATCTCGACCTTCTCGACGCCGAGCCTGCGCGCCGAACGCGCCACGTCCATGGCAACGTTGCCGCCGCCGATCACGAGCACGCTCTTGCCGAGATCGGGCTTCCTGCCGAATGCGACATCTTCCAGGTAGGGGATCGCGAGCAGCACACCGGGACCTTCCACGCCGGGAATATTCAGCGACCGGCTCAGGGACAGGCCGATGGCCACGAGCACTGCATCGTGCTTCTTCGCAAGATCATCGAGCTTCGTGTCTTTGCCGATCTCGAAGTTCGTCTTGACCTCGACGCCTTTGGAAATAATGTCATCGATATCTTCTTTCAACACTTCCCTGGGCAGACGGTAGGGAGGTATTGCTGCGGCCAGCATACCGCCGAGGACCGGATGCTTCTCATAGAGGGTCACGCTATAGCCGAGATCGGCGAGATCCCGCGCCGCGGTCAGGCCTGAAGGGCCGGAGCCGATAATGCCGACGCTCCTGCCCTTCGTTTTCTTAACGAGCTTACGCTTGGCGCGGCGGTAGTCTTTGGATTTCTCGATGGCGAAGCGCTTCAAATGCCGGACAGCCAGGGGCTCGTCAACGCCGCAGCGCCTGCAGGACTGCTCGCAGGGATGGTGACAGATCATGGAGCAGACCGAAGCGATGGGGTTTACCGAGGTAATGACTTCGAACGCCTCGGTATACTTGCCCTGGGCGATCAGGCCCACATAGGCCTGCACATCGGTATGCGCCGGGCATGCCGCGCGGCAGGGTGAATAGGGTCTCGTTTCCTTGATCTCAGCCCCGTAAGGGCGGTAGGGTTCAGCGGTACAGGTATCCTCTGGTGCCATAAATCTCTCCTGCGTGGATTAGTTGAACTTTATATTATCGAACTTTGGATGGAAAATTGAAATAAAAATTGTTTCTTGATCGAGCCTGAATTTCTTTGACGTGGTACTTTCGGGCTTGTCCGCTATTCCCGCTTCGTCAGCAGCTCAAGCATTTCCATGCGCGTGGATTCCTTGCTGCGGAAACTGCCCCGCACGGCGGAGGTGACGACGCGAGCGCCCGGTTTTTTCACGCCGCGCATGCTCATGCAGAGATGTTCGGCGTCGATGACCACCATGGCGCCTTTGGGCTTGAGGCGCTGCACGATCAGGTCGATGAACTGGGCCGTAAGCCGTTCCTGCACCTGCGGCCGCTTCGCGAACACTTCAAGGGCCTTTGCCAGGCTGCTGATGCCCACGATCTTTCCCGCGCCCGGAATGTAAGCGATATGCGCCTTGCCGAAAAACGGAAGGAGGTGATGTTCGCACACGGAATAGAACGGAAGGTCGCGGATCATCACCATCTCATCGTGGCTTTCCCCTGCCATGGGCGTCAGGAGCTTCTGCGTGTCCATCGAGATGCCGGAGAAGATCTCGCCGTACATCTCGGCCACTCGCGACGGCGTGTCATGAGGCCCGGTCGATCGGGATCTTCCCCGATGCCCTCGATGATCATGCGAACGCCTTTTTCAATTTTTTTAATGTCCATAAAAATAATCCGCACAGGGCATGGCGCATGGGGGAAACCATAGTCCCTTGTCCTTTGTGCTCAACTCCACGCCCTATGCTCCATGCTCTATGCGCTTTTCTCCTGCGCGGTTATGGTTCTCTTCTCCGTCACGATCATCGACACGGGCACATCATGGCGGTCAGCGGGAACCTGGGGAACAATCTGCGCCTCGAAGGCCAGCGCAATGGTCGTTTTTCTGAACGCAGGGAGAAGCTTGTCGTAGAACCCGGCGCCATACCCCACCCGGTTGCCGCTCTCGTCAAAAGCAGCGCCCGGCATGATTACCAGATCGATGTCGCCAAGCTGTGCAGTCGTTGCAACTGCCGGTTCCGGTATTCCCCATGCCCCAGGGGTGACATCCCGGTCAAAGTCATGGATCTCGTACAACGCGAGTTCTTTCCCGCGAACTTTTGGAAGGATGACCCGTTTGCCGGAGGCCAATGCCCGTCGGATCATTGGTCCGGTTTCCACTTCGCTCCGGAAGGAGGCGAAAAACATCACAACGTGAGCTGCCTTGAATTCCGGAAGAGAAAAAAGCCGCTCTTCGATCTCCCGGCTTTTCGCTGTTCGCTGTTCCGGCAACAGGCCATCTCGCGCAGCCAGGACTTGTTTTCTCAGAGTCTTTTTCAATGGGTAACCACGGATGAACACGGATGAACACAGATTGAAAAACGATTCATAATTCTTCCCCGTGTCCATCTGTGTTTATCTGCGATTTCAAATCTTACTGCTTCATCAACTGGTCCAGTGCGGTTTTGATGACCTTCGCTTCTTCCACGGCGCGCGGCGACGCATCGTAAGGCGACAGGCCGTCCAGGTCCGCCTTGACCGTATCGTCGGCATAACTCATGAACCCGAGGACCTGCATGCCCGCCAGGTGTTTCGAGATGAACTCCTTGTCCGATTTCTGCTTGATCTTGTTGCCGACGACAAAAACTGCCTTAATGCCGAGGCCCTTTGCAAGGTTCTCCACGTGGCGAGCGGTCTGCAGACTCCGCTGGCCCGGCTCAACAACCACGATAAACGCATTCACGCCGCTCGCCGTGCCGCGGGTCAGGTGTTCGATTCCGGCCTCCATGTCGAGAATGACCACCTCGTCCCGGCGCAGAATAAGGTGGCTCACCAGGCGCCGCAGGAGCACATGCTCCGGGCAGTAGCACCCGGCCGCGGCTTCCTTCGATTTTCCCATGACGAGAAGCCGGACACCCTCATGCTGGATGCCGTAGGCCTCAGGGATATCGTCCACCTTGGGATTGATGCTGAACATGCCGCCGGGAGCGCCGGGACGGGACCCTGTCCGTTCCTCGATCATATCCGACTGTTCAGCAAGAGGCAAGGCCCGCGCGGCCGCCTCGGGAGAAATGCCGAGCGCCGACGCCAGATTCGCATCAGGATCAGCGTCCACGGCAAGGACCTTTTTGCCCTCAGCTGCATAGAGCCGCGCCAAAAGGCCGGCCAGTGTTGTTTTTCCTACGCCGCCCTTGCCGGTAATAGCGATTTTCAAGCCCATCTCCTGCAAAAATGATGAAATAAAATAACATCTATGTAGCGAAAGTGTCAAGGTTTTTTTGACGCGAACAGAAGGCTACGAATGGTAACGTTTTGTTTTTTGTCGACTTATGAACTCTTCTCGGCGCAAGACAGCGCGCAATAGCGACTGGCCTTAGATGAAAGATGAGGGCTGATATGCGGGAGAAAAAATGACCTAGGTGATCATTTTTTCAATTTGTTTCCTGTGCGGGCTGGGAAGAGCAAAGGCGGGAAGAGGTCGCGAAAAAGCAGGCAGTCGGACAGGACGCTGAGCCGGCACCAGCGGACGAAACGGCCTGAACACTTGGGAGCCGGCCGGCTATTTATTTGAAGGGAAGAGCTTCTCGATCAGCGTATGGAGATCGCTTGGTTGAAAGGGTTTTTTCACATATCCCTTTGCTCCCAGGGAAAGACCGCGCATGGTGTCCTCCTCTTTCCCCTCGGTGCTCACAATAATGATCGGAATATGGTCGTACGTGCCAAGCCCCTTGACTTTCTTGATGAATTCGAGGCCGTTCATGAGGGGCATATTGATGTCGAGAAGGATCATGTCTGTATCGGGATTTTTCGCAAGCTTGTCGAGTCCGTCTTGGCCGTTCAGCGCATCAACAATATCGCATTTATAACGCATAAGCACCATCTTATACATCTGGTGAATCAGCGCGGAATCATCAATCACCAGAACCTTTTTCAGCATTGCTCATCCCCTCCAGCTGCACCCCTGTTGTGACTGTCGCAGGGCCGTGTCACTGCTTGACCGGTATCCCCATGTCACTCACCCGGCGCATGAGATCGCCGATATCGATGGGCTTCGTATAGTAGTAGAGCGCACCCCGCTGGTATGCCTCTTGTTTTATTTCTTCCGATCCATAGGCGGTCATGATAATGACTGCGGTCTTCGGCCACCGTCTTTTTATATAACTGAGCAGTTCGAGCCCCTCAATCCCGAGAATGCCGGACATCCGGATGTCGACGATGACCAGGTCAAAGGAATAGCGGCTCAGCGCTTCCTCCGCCGGTTCGAGTCTGCTTGCTGTTATAACCTCTACGTCTTTCGACCTCAAGGTATAGGACAGCGTAAGCAATATCGTCGGCTCATTGTCGACGATGAGTATTCTTTTTGTTTCTGTTTTTACCGGCATGGCATCTCCTGCAGCAGCGGGGGTACTCCGATCCTGTTTTATTGCAAATATCATACTTCGTTCGCCGACAGACAGGATTATAGGAAAAACAATGGCATATAAAAAATTCCAAACACAAGATGTGTCCGGAAAAACGACAGCTTCGTTTTTCAGACCGTCATATTTTGTCAACTTGATTTTACTTAATAAAGATGTTAGATTTCCGAAGATGGTTGTAACTCTATGACAATATCCCCCCTCAATATTAAGTCGCTGGTGCATGAAGAGTTGCAAGCCAGGATCGTCGAACTTGGCTTGAAAAAATACCGCGCCAACCAGATTCTTACCTGGATTTACACGCACCATGCCCGGTCATTCGACGAAATGACGAACATCGCAAAAAAAGAGCGCGAGCTGCTGTCTTCGTTTTTTTTCATTTCCAGCCCGAAGATCGTCGGGACAGAAGTATCTTCCGACGGTACGAGAAAATTTCTTTTTGAGCTTGAGGACAGGCATACCATTGAGAGCGTTTTGATTCCCGATGAGGAGCGGCAGACGCTCTGCATCTCTTCTCAGGTGGGCTGCCAGCAGGCCTGCCGGTTCTGTCTTACCGGACGAGGAGGGTTTGCGAGAAACCTCAAGGCCTATGAGATCTGGGATCAGGTCAAGGAAGTCTCAAACATCTTGCAGCAGGAAGGTTTGCGCGGCATTACCAATATTGTGCTCATGGGCATGGGTGAGCCGCTCGCAAACTTTGAGGAAGTGGTGAAAGCATTACAGGTGATTACCCGGGAACCGGGGCTCGGATTTTCGCCTCGCCGCGTGACAATCTCGACCGACGGGCTCGTTCCGGAAATAGAACGGCTGGGGAAGTCCGGACTGAAAGTGAACCTGGCTGTATCGTTAAACGCCACGACCGACGAAGTGCGGGACAGGATCATGCCGGTGAACAAGCGCTATCCGATCAAGGAGCTTTTGTCTGCGTGCAAACGTTTCCCGCTCGAACCGAGGAGGCGGATCACCTTTGAATACGTCCTGTTGCGGGGTGTCAACGACAGGGAGGAGGATGCGTTCCGGCTCGCGAATCTGCTCCGGGGCATCAAGAGCAAGGTGAACCTCATCCCCTTCAATCCCTTTCCGGGAAGCGTGTTCCAGCGGCCCGATGATGCAGCGGTCCGGCGTTTTCAGAAAATCCTGCTGGACAACCACTACACCGCCCCGGTGCGCGAGTCGCGCGGACAAGACATTTCCGCGGCCTGCGGGCAACTCCGGGAAAAGGCAAGGGCGCTCTAGTTCTACTGCTGTCCTTGATCGTACATGGATCGTACATGCTATCTTAGGCTTGTCGTGAAGAACCCGGGATTACATCGCGGCTTCCACAGCGATATGTCCGGCAAGAGTTGTGACAAACGACTTAAGGCCCGTATCTTCGCCCATTTCAAAATATTCACCCGATTTGGATGCACGGCGAGGCGAGAGAATAACGGCGGCGGATGTATATAATCCTTCTCGCATCAGCTTCACACACAGGGTATTGAAACGATTTGCATACGAGGTGTTCCGAAACTCGGGGAATATGGGGAAATAAGGTGAAACGTCCGTGACCTGGCAGCGGAAAGATAGCGCGTCTTCGAGCAAGACAAGATAACCGACAAATGGCTGTCTGGTTCCTCTAAAAATATTCCCCCTGCACGCAGCACGCAACTCCATCGCCATGCTGAGAACTTCCTTGCGGCCCATGCCGACATGATTGGCGAGCAACTCACCTGGAACTGAATCTAATTTCATGGCCGCGATCAGCCGCCCCTCATTTACTACCACGAGATCCCATGATTGGGCTGGTGAGAAATGCCCCGGAAGCGATACAGGTCGCCCCTGCTGCAAGACATTCGCTCTCGTCAGTCCGTTGGCATAAACGATATCGGTAATAAGATCGGTGAACCCCTCCATACTACCGACCATCGGCTTCTTAGTGCCGGATTTCTTCCATGTGCTCCAGAACTGCTTGACAGCGGAGCGGGCTTTAGTCTCATAACCAGCGAGATCAAGCAGCGTCTTCCGCTTTTTTATCATCGACTTCGATTTCGCTAGTTTTAGATTAATTGCCATTATGTCTAATCCTCATAGGGACCCAGACTCGGCAAAAACTTGAGTTCCTTGCCATTCGACAGCATAACCGGAAACCGTTGCATCTTACGCTCTTTGCCAGAGCGCTTTTCCAATGCTTTTACGGTTTGCATACGCGTGCTTTCATCGATTCTCTAAAATGAAGCCCGTTCCTTTTCCAAATATTCGCTATGTCGCTTGACACAAAACCGGAATCTGATAGAATCCCCCGTGTGATCCTTAACTTCTCACGTGATCTCCATATTGTTCAATCAAAGAGGAGAAGATATGTCGCCAGATGAACGTAAAAGCATTCTGAAACGATGGGACCTGACTGAGCAGGAGCTTACAGAAATCATCCAGCAGAACCCGAGCATGCGTGGCCTCATGCTCGGTTATATCGCTGAATACAAACTGAGAAAGATGCACTTTTCCAGTCCGCGCTATGAGAATGTTCACAAGGCCGACGACCATGACCGAAGCCGAAAAAGCGATCTCATCGTCACGTACAAAGGCAAGAACTTTACAGTAGAGTGCAAGTCCCTCCAAACGAACAGCATTAAAACGACGGAAGCCGGATACATCGGCAAGTATCAATGCGACGCCAGCGACCGGCGCAAGATCAAGGTTGGGAGCAAGACTGTCGAGACCACCTGCCTGCTGGTAGGCGAATTCGACATCATCGCCGTGAACCTTTTCTCGTTCGAGGAGAAGTGGCGTTTCGCTTTCGCGCTGAACGACGACCTCCCGCGCAGCACGTTCCGGAACTACCCTCCCGCCATTCGGCGGAAGCTTCTCGCAACACTAATGCCGGTGTCGTGGCCTTTGCAACCTCCGTATATTGCAAGTCCAGTTCCCCTTCTCGAACATCTGTTAAATCGCGCATGATGTTGATCGAGTTCAGCTTGGACTTTGTCGCGCCGAGCTGGCAAACCAAAAAGTACGAGTGGTTCTTTCTCGCGTGCAATTGTTTGATCACTCTTGTTACGCCCGGCTTGTTACGCCGTATCATGACGAAAATATCCTTCGCATAGAACCCCAGGCGCATGAAGTTCAGAATGATCTCGATGTGGGTCATGCGCTGGATCCCCGCGCTCACTTCGTCCTGACACTTCACGATCAAGACCCCGTGACGTTTCAGAACCCGTTTGGCCTCGATGGCCGCCTGCACGTAAAGCTCAAGTACCGCGTCATGCCATTTATTAGCGAGCGCGGACGGCCTGTCGCCATTCGAGTAATGGTCGCGGAACGAGGAATGCGTCCCGTTGCCAGCAAAGGAATTATCGCTTCGGAAAAGACCCTCCATGTAGGGTGGGTCGAGCACAACGCAGTCGAGCTCGCCGTCGCCATAGGGCAAATGTCGGCAATCGACCCCTGACTTCAAATCAGATGGCAGCAGCTTGTATTCAGTCGCTGGGATGCTCTTCCAGAACACGCCCTTACCGTAGGTCACGTCCGCGACTTTAGAGCCTGAGGGAACATGGAGCCGCAGCACGTGCGGGAACACCTCGCTGTTGTCGCCGTTGTACGCGGAAAACACGAGTTCCGTCGTTGCCCTGCCAGCCGGTGATTTTCTCTTCATTTTCATGTGCGGATTATACTAAATTACTAGCGCAAACGCAAGTTATTTTTTAGGGGGTCTGCCCGCCTTCTTTTTACCGCTCGATGCGTATTGCTTCAACTCGCTCTCGGGTATAAGGTGGTCCCGCCCGAACTTCTCCGACTTGATGCGCTTTTCAATTATCAGTTGACGGACCCTTCCCGCCGTCACCTTGAGATACGCCGCTGCGCTTTCAGTTGTATGAAGTTTGGACATATTACGACGCAAACAGAACCCCCACCCCGGCCCCGGGATCGAGAATCCGTACCTCAAGCCCCATGTGTTGAAACAACGATGCCATATACTGCGCGATCAAGGCAGGCGTGAAGAACAGCCCGATCTTCGATCGTTCGCTACGGTCGGTAGTGCCGTTCAACGATTTGCGGCCACCATCTAAGGTATTTGTCAGTTTCACAGTCATAGCAATTATTTGGCCTTAAAGCACGATTCAAGACGCGACCCTATAGGCTCTTGTCCCGCTCGGAAGCAATTCTCGAAGATCAGCCTCGGCAATATTCATCCGCTTGGCAATGATTTCCCTCGCCTCTTTCATGGGATGCTCTTTGCCGTCAGCGGCCACGTCCAGCAAAGGCTTGAAGAAAGACTGGAAATCAGGAACTGCCATGATCGATCTCCTTAATTGCTTATTGCATTACATATCAGTTGGATTTCTGCGAAAAGAAAAAGCCGGTCAAAAAGGAATTAACTCATTCCCAACCGGCCTTGCGGTATTCTCTCCATGGCAGATCCCGCTTTCACGCATACATCAGGCGCTGTCCTCTCGGCGTTGGAACGATATCTCCGAATTCGCGCGCAGTCTCGATCCACAGCCGGATGGCCTCTTTGGCATTAGCCAGGGCCAGTTCCTGCGTATCTCCATGTGCCATACACCCCGGCAACTCAGGCACCTCGACGATAAAAATCTTGTCTTCCTCGCTCCAGTAAAGAATGATTTCATATTTATCCATGGGTCTCACCTCGTAGCTTATACCGCAGGATCATGGCTCGCACCTGGCGGACTTGATACACTTTCGCCTTGCCGCCGTCCCGTTGAAGGTTAATCCGCTCTTCCACACCTTGTTTTCTGAAGATATGGTGACTTCCCCGCACGCGCATATCGAATCCCATCTGGACCAGAAGCCGGCACAATTCGTCAAAATCGATGTTCGCATCGGAACTGCCCAGCAGTATTTGCTCCAACAGTTTTTCGTATTTGCCCATGCTCGTTAATCAGCACTCTATAAGTTAAACTATCATATTTGGCTTATCAATTCAAGCGGTTCATTGGCACTTCTAATATCCGACTACAGCGAATCGAGGA
>JAJYKN010000012.1 GCA_021788515.1 Nitrospirota bacterium
CACGCGAGGTAAGGTCCTGTGTGGCGCCGTGTGCCAATATCCCCGTTGCCGTGAACTGATGGGTCAATCCCGGCGTCATGCTCGGCAAGGCCGGCGTTACGGTAACGGATGAGAGCAGGTCAACGGTCAGCAGGGTGGTTCCGGTGAAATTCGAATAGGGGTCGCTGGCTGTAATAAGGGTGGTGCCGGTGGCGGCTGACAGGACAAATCCGGTTGTTGGCTCGATGGTAGCAACCGATGGAGTTGAGGAGCTCCAGATTGCCGTTGAGAGGAAATAGGTGGCGTTGTCGGATAGATGCCCCTGGGCCTGATATTGCAGCGAGGTCCCGGGGATAACCGTGATATCTCCGGGAGTTATCGTAATCGACGTGAGCTTGCCGCCTTTCCCACAGCTTGAAAACCCAATTGCCGCACCGATGATCAGAACAACGACGAACAGAAAGGACTTCCACATCTTCATACTGTTTTCTCTCCTTGGTCACCCGCCCTGTTTGAGCCTGAGGCGGATCCATTGTAAAACATTTTCAACACGAAGCAAAGGATTTAGTTTGCAAAAACGCAGAAAAACGTCCTTCGCTTTTTTTAATGCTCCACCCCAAGCTTACTTCGGTGAAATAAAATTTCTTAAGCCGTCGCGAAACGGCACCGGCTCGATGCCGAAGGCATCGCGGATGTCGCCCATGCCGCAGACGTTGTCCTCCTGGAGCATGATGAGCTGGTCCGTGGTCAAGGGCGGCCGGGGGAGAACGCTTTCGAGCATCCGCGCCGCGCTCTTCACAAGAAAAAGAGGCATGTGCACTGCCGGCCGTTTCACGCCCATGGCCGCGGCGATCGCCACGGTCACCTCTTCAAAGGTCAATTGCTCCGGACCGCCGATTTCATACATCTCGTTGTAAAACGAGTCGCTCGTCATTGCTTTCACGATGCAGGAGACCACGTCTTCGATATAGATGGGCTGGACCCTTGATTTCCCCGACCCGATGACCGGCAGGACCGGCGAGAGCCTGATCATCTCCTTGAGCCTGATCGTGAACTGGTCGCCGGGTCCGTAAATAAGAGACGGCCGGAGGATGGTATAGGGAATGCCGCTTGCGCGAACGAGCTCCTCGGCCTCCCATTTGGTCTTGTGATACTCGCTCTTTGCGCCGGGCCGCGTACCGAGCGCGCTTTGGTAAAAGAAATGGCGCGCCCCGGCCTTCCTGGCCGCTTCGAGCACGTTTCTCGTGCCTTCGACGTGCACGTTCCGGAAGTCGGCGCCCGGCGTTTCCTGGATAATGCCGACGAGATGCACGACGCGCTCGCAGCCTTCCGCTGCTTTTTCGAGCGAGGCTTTATCCGAAATGTCGCCTTCGGCGACATCGACACCGAGGCTTTTGAGCGGCTGCCCCTTTTCGGAGTTTCTCACGAGAGCGCGTACGGCAATATCATCTGCGCGCAAGCGCCGGATGAGATTGCTGCCGACAAATCCGGTGCTGCCGGTGACCAATATCATGGAGTGTCCTTTCAAACGAAAGTGAGTTCGGTTTTCCGCGGAGACAAGGAGAGCACGAAAGCCCGAACATATATGCCGCGCTGCATCCCATCGACAGGATGATGATACCGCGGGCAGCGCCCGAAGTCCAGCCTGAAACGCTTTCTCCGGCCTTGCTCTTCTGCGTCTTTTGACCGGCTAGAACAACACCGGCATCCAGAGGGAGACGTAGACGAAGGTGTCGCGCTGGACGTCCAGACCTTTGGCAACGACGAGCCTGAACGTGATCGGCAGATAGTACGAGAAATACGTATCGAGCCTTGCCTCGGCGCCCACGCTGCGCTTGAAATCCGGAGCGTGGAACCCCTTGTCCCAGGCATTGCCTGCCTCGGCGAAGACCGCGCCGTGAAGCCGCCGGAAAAAGATCGGCGCGTTGCCCCACCCGTTCTCGATGTTCTCGATCGGGAAGCGGTACTCAAGGCTCGCGAGCGCCGCCTTCTGGCCCAGAAAGGCGTTGATGGGATAGCCGCGCAAAAAGATTGCCTGGCTGTCAACGGGGATGGTGCTGTCTCCGGGGTTGTCGCCGCCCAGTTGGAAGGCGCGCTGCGGGATGACGTCGCCCGAGGATGTTCCATAGAAGGCCCTGGCCAAGAGCACGTGGTGCTGCCAGGGAAAATCGATGTACTCGTGCCAGTCCGCGGTGTACTTGCTCACGTTGAAATCGCTTCCGAGCGCTCTGTCGAGCCGCTCGTAACCCAGTTCAATGGTCCGGCCGTTCTCGGGGCTGATGGACAAGCCGAACTGTTCGGCGTTATTGAACTTGTAACTGACGCGCCCGGAAATGAGCTCGCCCTGGGCCGGACCGGGGCCCGGAGGGAGCTTCGTGAGCGCCGAAATCTCCTTCCGCCGGTATCCGATTGTCACTTCCTGCTGGCGCGGGATCGTAAGGAGCGGAAAGACCAGCGACGCATCGATCGTTTTCTCGCGCTGCACGTAGTCTCGTGGGCCCAAAAGTCCGCTGTAGGTGCCGTCAATGTCCGACGCGGAGAACAGCGCGGTCGGGTAGAGGCCGTCATAGGCATAATTGAAGGAATACCAGGTCCGATGCGTGGTCGGACTGTAGAGGCCGGTCAACAGATAGGAGTGGCGCTCCACCGCGTCCTGGTTAAAGGTCAGGAAACCCCAGAGGCTTCCGCTTTCCTCGCTCGCGCCGTACCAGGGAAGCCAGAAGCGCGGATAGAGCGTCGGCAGGGGATTGTAGGGCTTTGTTTTTGTTTCCACCTGCGGTTCGTTGTACGTCATGATTGGGTAGGGATCCTTGAAAGGCTCCGCCTGCTTCCAGGACGCGGAATCAACGGGCATCGTGTGAAGATCATATCCCTTCGCGCTGTAGGACGCGAACACGATCCTGCTGTTGTCCGGCGAGGGCGCAGGCGTGAACGCGCCGCCCAGCACGTTCGTTACCTGAAAAATCGTTTTCTTGTCCAGTTCGTAGGCGTAGAGGTTGAAGATGCCCGTGCGGTCCGAGGAAAAGTAGATGATCCTGTTGTCAGCGCTCCAGACCGCGTTTCCGTCAATGGCGCGGTCATGCATGAGCTCCCGGGTCTTGTTTCCCCTGCTGTCGAGGACCCAGATGTCCTTGTACCCTCCGGGCTGCCACACGCCCACGACGATCGATGATCCGTCAGGGCTGTACCGCGGGGTCTCGTACTGGAACTCGCTGTCTCCCGTCAGATAGACAATGTCCTGTTCCCGCGCTTCCCTCCCCCTGATCGCCGCGAGATCCAGTACGGCGAGCCGGTTCTTGCCAAGTGCATTCGTTACGAACAAAAGCTTCTTCCCATCCGGCGACGGATAGGGATCCCGGGCGCGAAGACCCTTGGTGATGCGAATCTCCTGCTTCGATGTCAGGTCGTAATAGTAGATGTCGTTATAGACGTTCGTGTTTCTGACAATCTCGTCTTTCGTGTAGTAGATGCCGCCATTGTCCGGACTCCAGGCAATGCTCTGTCCCGACGAAGTCGTGGACGTGGTGTTGTCAACAACCTTGCGGTCTCCGCTCCCGTCCGCGTTCATCATATAGATGCCAGGGAACTTGTCGGCGTTCTGGACCGTGTAGGCGATGCGCCTGTTGTCAGGAGAAAAAGCCGGCGAGACGTTGATGTAGCCCCGCGAGGTCAAGGCCGACGAGGCTGTCATACCGCGCATGCTCACGTCGTCGCGCACCAGTCCGTACCTGGTTTTAAGACTGCTCAGCCACTCATCCCATAAATCGGCATAATCCGCATGTAATACGCGCTCTCCGGTTGAATCCACGAGGAACGGCACGCCGCGACCGCTGTACGCGACGGAGACATCAGCCAGTTTTTCCCTGCCGTACTTCTCCGCGATATACTGCGTAAAGCCCTCGCCGAAGAGGTACGGCACCTGGCCCGCGGGCCAGGAATCGGGAAAGGACGTGGTCTGGCTCATGCGCGGGAAGCGGTTTTCGAGCACGGCCATGCGGAGGATCATTTCCGAACCAGGGGAACGGCCGCGGCCGCCTGAGGTCTCTTCGGTTTCTTCGTAGACGGCAAGGCCCTCGATCATCCAGATGGGCTCGAACTGGTTTGGGAAATAGATCCTGCCGAAGATGTCCTGGATGATCGCGGGAATTCCCGTGACCATGTCGAGGTGCAGGATGTGGGTGTATTCGTGGGTGATAAGCGTCCGCATCCACTCGTCGTAGACCGTCGTGCCGAAGCCGGGTTCGCCCAGGGGCTGCGTGATGAAAAGAACAATATGGTTGTAGGGCACCGGCGTGGTCAGGCCGTTCGTGTCGTCCATGGAGTCCACGAGAACAATGTCGGTCCTCCCCTTGGGGTCCCACTTGATGCGGGGCACGAGCCGGCTATGCACGTCCTCGGCGATCACCGCGGCCCGCTTTGCGATTTCCTCTTCGCCCTGGTGATAATGGATGTCGAAGTGCGGCGTTTCGAGCGTGGTCCAGGTGAAGGAGGGGTCGAATTTGGCGGATGCCGCGGATGCGGCGAACAAAAGAATGGAGCAGAAGAAGAGGATCTTTTTCAAAACTTCCCCCACAAGGAAAATAGTGCGACTGCGAATACTCCTATCAGCCCGGACGGACAGGCTGTTTACGCGCGTTCTCCGGAAAGGTCCTTCCTGACCCGGTATCTTCCGATGGCGATCACGGCAAGGGCAGCGACGATCTCAACCGCGTACATGACCGGCCTTGAAGGCGCGACGAACCTGACGGACACGGGATCGGTCAGGATCATCTCCGCGCCGATCTTGCCCAACAGCGCCGCGCCGATGTAGATGATGGCCGGGAACTTGTCCATGAGCATCGAGAGCAGGCTGCTCGTGAAGACGATAAAGGGGATGGAAAGCCCCAGGCCGAAGATCAGCAGGAAAAGGTTGCCGTGCGAAGCGGCGCCCACGGCAAGCATGTTGTCCAGGGCCATGGTGATGTCGGCGATGACGATGAGGCGGACCGCATGCCAGAGCGTTTCCGCCTCCCGGTGAGCTTCGACCGCTTCCTCGTCCTCGACAAAGAGCTTGACCGCGATCCAGAGGATGACGATGCCGCCCGCGAGCTTGACATAGTTCAGGGTGAGGATCTGCGCCACGAAGAACGTGAGCACGACGCGGAGCAGGACGGCAGCGGCGGAGCCGTAGAGGATCCCCTTCCTCCGCTGCGCTTTCGGCAGGCCGCGCACGGCCATGGCAATGACCACGGCATTGTCGCCTGCCAAGAGCAGATCGATGAGAACGATGCTGAACAGAGCGGAAAAGAAGGACACATCGAGATGCACGGTTCCGAGCGCAGACAAATCCATGAAAGACACCTCTCATAAAAAAAGACGGCAGGAATACAACCCTGCCGTCGCTACCATACCACAAATCAATGCCCGGGTGCACGGAAAAAAATCGAGCAGCTTTCTGAATAAAAAAATTTACATAAAGATGGGCATCGATCAGGGATATACGATGAAACTTACGGAAATTCCCGAAGCAATGAGAAACAGGCTATCGGAAGGAGTTTCGTGCTACGAAAATAAAAAAAGGCGTGAGGGCAACAGCCCACCTACCTCGCATAACGATCTTATGCTTTTTGGCGGCGTTTCATGAGCTTTTCGAGCTCTACGGCGAAGAACACAACGGACGAGAGGATGAGCACGATGATGAGCTCGTTCGCGGCAAGCGGCTGTGTCTTGAACACCGGGTTGAGCGCAGGGACGTAAACGGTCATCAGCTGAAGAACGATTGTGGCGACGACGGTCAAAAACAGCGCCTTGTTCGAAAGAACCCCCTGCTGAAACAGGGACTTTTTTTCGGAACGAATTGCCATCACATGGCCCAGCTGGAGAAGGCACAGGACCGTAAACACCATGGTCTGCCAATGTGCGTCACCGATGTGGATGGCCCACGCCTGGAGCCCGAGGACCACGCCGCCCATGAGCAGACCCACCCAGACCGCATGGATGCCGAGGCCCTGCGCAAACAAACCCTCCTGGGGATGGCGCGGCGGGCGGCTCATCACGTCCTGTTCTGCCGGCTCCAGGGACAGCGCCAATGCCGGCAGGCCGTCGGTCACGAGGTTGATCCAGAGGATATGGATCGGCTGGAGCGGGATCGGCAGGCCCAGGAACGGCGCGAGAAAAAGGGTCCAGATCTCGCCGGAATTGGTGGTCAGCAAATACCGGATGAACTTGCGGACATTGTCGTAGATCTTGCGGCCTTCCTTCACCGCCTTCACGATCGTCGCGAAGTTGTCGTCGAGCAGGATCATGGATGACGCCTCTTTGGCAACGTCGGTTCCCGTTACACCCATGGCAATGCCGATGTCCGCGCGCTTTAAGGCAGGCGCGTCGTTTACGCCGTCGCCGGTCATGGCCACGAAGTGCCCCCGGTCCTGGAGCGCCTGGACGATCTTGAGTTTCTGCTCGGGTGCAACGCGCGCATAGACCCGGATGGATTCGACGCGCTTTTCGAACTCAGCGAGCGACAGGGCATCGAGCTCTGCGCCGGTGATGACGGCTTTCGGGTCGTCGGTCTCCAGAACGCCGACGCGCCGTGCGATCGTCCGGGCGGTCAGCGGATGATCGCCGGTGATCATCACCGGGGTGATGCCGGCGCTCCTGCATTCCGCGACGGCCTGCTTCGCCTCCTCCCGCGGGGGGTCCATCATGCCCGTGAGGCCGAGCAGGATGAGCCCGGTCTCGACGTTCTCCGACGAGCGGTCAAGAGGGAGGGCGTCCCAGGTCCGCATAGCGATCGCCATGACCCGGAGCCCGTCAGCGGCGATGCGTTCGCTTTCTTTTGTTACCTCGTCCCGGTCCAGGGGCTTGATGCCGTCTTTCGTCAGAACAGCAGTTGACCGCTCAAGCAGCACCTCGACGGCGCCCTTGGTGAAAGAAACGAATCGGGGACGGGCAGGGACGACGGGGAGACGCGGGGACGCGGGGACGGGGGGAGAAAGCGATACCAGGACATCGGTGGTAATTTCATGGAACGTCGTCATCAGCTTGCGGTCGGAGTCGAAGGGCAGCTCCGCCACGCGGGGATAGGCGGTTTCGAGAGTTCTTTTTTCGAAGCCGCTGTCCCGGGCGATCACCAGGAGCGCTGCTTCCGTCGGATCGCCGGTGACATTGCCCGATGCGTCAACGCGGGCGTCGTTGGACAGGGCGAGGGCGGTGAAGAAGAGCTGATGGGGAGACGGGTCCACAGGGAGACGCGGAGCACGAGCATCCTCAGCAAATGCGGCAGTTGTTTCGTCTTGTCCCCGCGTCCCCGCGTCCCCGCGTCGCTTCTCCGTCCGCCCGTCCACCCACATTTCCTCCACCGTCATCTTGTTCAGCGTGAGGGTGCCGGTCTTGTCCGAGCAGATATAGGTGACGGAACCGAGGGTTTCGACTGCAGGCAGCTTTCGGACCAGGGCGTTTTGTTTCACCATCCTGCGCGCGCCCAGGGCGAGGGAGATGGTGACGACAGCGGGCAGGGCTTCGGGAATGGCGGCAACAGCGAGGCTTACGGCAACGAGGAAGATGTGCACCGCGGGCTCGCCGCGAAGCAGTCCGCCGGCAAACACGATGGCGCAGATGAAGAGGACGGCCAGGGAGATCCGTTTGCCGAAATGGGCGAGCCGCTTTTGCAGGGGCGTCTTTGCCTCGCCCTGTTCCTGGAGCAGGGACGCAATCCTGCCGAGCTCCGTGTCCATGCCCGTTGCCGTCACCACGCCCGTGCCGCGGCCGTAGGTGACGAAGGTCCCTTTGTAGAGCATGTTCTTCCGGTCGCCCAGGGGGAGCGATTCAACGGGCAAAGCGTTCGTGTGCTTCTCGATTGCGAGGGACTCGCCGGTAAGCGCGGCCTCTTCCGCTTTCAGGCGCGCGGCCTCGATGATGCGCAGGTCCGCGGGGACCATGTTGCCCGCCTCAAGCAGGACGATGTCCCCGGGCACGAGCTCCCCTGCGGGGATCGTGACGTGTTTCCCGTCACGGAGGACCAGCGCGCTCGCCGCGGCCATCTTCTTGAGCGCCGCCATGGCTTTCTCGGCCCGGTATTCCTGGATGAATCCGAGAACGGAGTTCAGGATGAGTATGACGATGATGGCGATGGTGTCGGAGGGTTCGCCGATAAAGCCGGAGACGATCGCCGCGGCGATCAGAACCAGGATCATGAAGTCGCTGAACTGGCCCAGGAACATCATGAGGGCTGTTTTACGGGCTTTCTCGACAAGCTCGTTCGGGCCGTACTGAGCGAGGCGTGATCGGGCTTCGGCAGCACTGAGGCCGGAGGCAGAGGACGCGAGAGCAGCGAAGATTTCTGCAACGTTTCGTTGATGGGCGAGAGCAGGCATTCTTTTGTCCTTTACGCAAAGTCATGTTATCGTCATGCAACAGAAACGTCCTTATTGTACGATAGCATCAAAAAAGGCTGTTGTAAAGATAAGGGAGCGCCCTGCTTTTCGGTCTTCCCAATCATGGATGGTTTGTACTATAATAATTGCATGTCCTTCTCTAAATGCGCAACAGGGCTTTTCCTCGTGCTCATACTTGCCGCCTGCGCGCCGAAGTCGCTTGCGCCAGTGATGGTGCATGACGGCGTCCGCTTTTCCTATTCCGGGCCAAGGGCGACGAGTGTTTCGATCGTCGGGAGCTTCAACCATTGGGACCCGGATAAAGACCGGCTCACGGGACCGGATCGCAACGGCGTCTGGACCGTTGTCTTGCCGCTTCCTCCCGGGCATTACGAGTACCGTTTTGTCATTAACGGCAAGGAATGGGTCCTGGACCCGTCGGCCCCGTCCGTGGATGACGGGTTGGGGGGCTTCAATTCCCTGTTCGTCTATGAACCATAAACTCAAAGTAACCTGTAACCTTTTTCCCGGCCATTCGTCTTATAGGTACAACAATGAGAAACAATGAGCAGTCATCAGACGAAGAGGCCATTATCCGGAAATGCCTGGGCGGAGATGCGGATTCCTATGCCGTCCTCGTGGACCGGTATAAGACGATGATCTACAACGTGGCCTACCGGGTCGTGGGAGACGAAGAGACGGCAAAGGACCTTGCCCAGGACAGCTTTATTGCCGCCTACAACGGCCTCGGCCGGTTCCGGTTCGGATCGAAATTTTCGTCCTGGCTCTACAGCATCGTTCTGAACAAATGCCGGGACCATCTGCGGACGACGAAAGAAACGGTTTCGACCGACGAGATTGCGGACATCAGGCAGGACAGCGGCTTTTCCCCGGAACAGGCCGCATCAGCAGGCCAAAGCAGGGACTTCCTGCAGCAGGCATTGGGACAGCTCCCGGAGGAATACCGCGAGGTGCTTGTTCTGAAGCACATTGAGGAACTCGATTATCAGGAGATAGCAACGATCACCGGCGCGGGCATTTCGGCGCTCAAGGTCAGGGCGCACCGGGGACGGGAGATGCTCAAAAGGATCCTCGAGGGATCAGGGGTGAACCATGGATAAAGAACGGGAGATCATACACAAGATCCTCGACCAGGAGGCAGGCGAGGACGAGAAGAAAAGCATTGTCCGGAGCATGGAAACAGACTCCGGGCTGAAGGCGGAGTTCGATGCTCTTACGAACACGGTCCGCCTGCTGAAGGAGGGCGAGCGTCGCGAGCCGCCGGCGTTCTTTACCGCCGAAGTGATGAGAAAACTGCCGAAGCAGGCGGCGTCCCGCTCAATGCTCGATCGGATCAGGGAATTTCTGTTCAACAGCCACGTACTCCGCTGGAACATGGCAACGGCGCTCGCTCTGGCCGTTATCGTGCTTGTGGCCCTCGTGACTGTCCCCCGCGTGCACCGCGAGCCCATGATGAACGCGGCGGGACCGGCGGAGTCCGCTGCTACCGTGCGGCTCACCTTCTATTCGCCCCAGGCCCGCACGGTTTCGGTGGCCGGCGACTTCAACAAGTGGAAGGCCGACGCCGACGTGATGAAAGGGACCGACGGCATGTGGAGCATTAATCTCAAGCTCAAGCCCGGCGTCTATTCCTACAGCTTCGTGGTGGACGGAAAGTCATGGGTTGCTGACCCGGGTGCGGAAACATATGAAGATGACGGATTCGGTTCACGGAACGCCGTGTTGAGGGTGA
>JAJYKN010000013.1 GCA_021788515.1 Nitrospirota bacterium
ATGTTCGAGGAGATGAAGCTGCGCATCGTCGAGTCGACTGTCGAGAACCTGTTCCGCATCAAGGCCGCGGCCAAAGAGCAGGGAGAAGCGATCGAGCGGAAACAGCGCCGCCAGATCGCGAACCTGAGCTTCGCGGGCGCAGGAGACGCAGCTGCGGCCAAGCCCGCCCCGCTCCACGCCGCCCAAAAAGTCGGGCGCAATGACCTCTGCCCCTGCGGAAGCGGATTGAAATACAAGAAGTGCCACGGGAAATAAAATAATATATATTATTGCTGTTTTGGGCGGCCCCGAAAGTGCGGGGCCGCCTTTTCTGTCCTTACCTTGTATGGAACGCTGATTCAAGCGAAAAGTTTTCGCCCTCTTCGGAAAATCTGCCAGTCATTCCAGCTGAATCTTTTCAAAGTGAATTGATTCGCCGGATAATCACACATATCTGCTGGCATCATGCATTTTTATGGTTCAGTTTTTGGATGACAGGCACTTTCTGGAGTTGTTGTTTTGGCAGCGATAATATTTATGCATGTTACGGCTGACAACTTACGACAATACATTCCCAAGTTTGGTTCGAGTTTCATGAATATAGTTCCGCATGTCCGAAACCATGCTATGAATCGTGAGGGAAGAGACTTTTGTTCCATAGGAGATTTGAAGTAATCGCAATATCTTGCGAATCTCAATAAGGCAATCCTTGATAATTTTTTTCTCTTTCCTTGTAAAACTTTTCAAGTCTTTCGATAAAAACTCGTTAATACTGTCCTTCAATTCAAAAATGAACGCCCCGCAATTTAATGAATTTTCCCATTCAGTTGATTTCATCTTACAAATGTGCTGTACGTCAGCCTCAAGCTTTATCAGAAAACGATATGATGCAGCTTTTTGGGTTAAGTTATTAATGGCCATGCGCGTTGTCTCCTATAGGGGAATTCTAGTGTTGGAGATTACAGCATTACGTCAAATAATGTCAATATAATTGGGATGCTCCCCCAGCACAACGTTCTCGGTCTTTTAAACAGTAACCACTTCTTTTCGTATCTTATCCCCAGAGTACGTCTTGTTATATAATATTCTCAGCCCTACCCTTAAAATACCCTTACCGGGGTATTTTCTTTTAGTGCCCCCCTTGATAGCATTGATTCCAGGCACAGGTCTAGCAAAATAGTAGGTGAAGCTGCCAAAATCCACCGCGGGTGGAAATACTCATTTACTGGTTGAAGTATAGACTGCCTCGCAATTCCGTTTTTCGCCAGGTTTAAAAGCCATCACACTTTATCCAAATTTTTCGTCATCCGGTGCAGTTCCTTCCACTTTTTGTACCTTCTTTCAAGCCCCGGGTTCGTTTCGCCGTTCGCCAGCTCTCCCTGCGCTGTTATTCTCCTGATGTCATCTGGCTTCCACGCTCCGTGCTGCATACCGGCGAGATATGCCGCACCCAGGGCGGATGCCTCCCCCCGTGCGCTGACGCGTATGTTTGTCTTGAGGATATCGGCCTGGATCTGGCTGAGATAGGTGAGGGAGGACAGCCCTCCTGCCAGTATGAAGTTCCTTGATTCGATGCCGTTCTTTCGCACCTCTTCCTCTATGTCCTTAATGAAGAAAACGACGCCTTCTACAACGGCGCGCACCATGTCTGCCGAAGTGCTCTCCGGGCCCAGACCGTGGAACGAGCTTGAGATGTTTGCTTCCCAGTGCGGGGCGCCGGTACCGTTCAGGCCGATGAAGGCCACGGTATCGGTCGAGGCCTTCCAGCAGAGATCATCCACCTCCTCGTATTCCTTGAAAAGACCGAGGTTCGTTCGCGCCCATTCCAGGGCGTCCCCAACAGCGTTTACGCTTCCTTCGAGCAGATAATACACTTCTCTCCCGTTCGAGTAATGTACTGACGCCATAAGGCCTTCAGCGGGCGCGAGCTGAACGCCGGTGTTCACCATCAAGAACCCTCCTGTCCCGAGGTTGATTCCCGCATCCCCTTTTTCGAACACGCCGAGCCCAAGCATGGCAGCCTGCTGGTCGCCAAGAGAGGCGAGGAGGGGAATATTTCCCGCCTGGGTATGAGTTTTTCCGAAGAAGTGTTCTGAGGGGACGATCTTCGGAAGCCCAATGCCGGTCAAGCCGAAAGGCTCGAGCAACTCCTCGTCCCAGGCAAGCGTCCTGATGTTCATGAGCTGGGTGCGGGCGGCATGGGTGTGATCGATCACGTCTTCGGCATTTTTGGTAAGCTGCCGGACGAGGAAGCTGCTGAGAGTTCCAAATATCGCATCCGGCTGCCTCGCAGCCGCGATGTTGTCCCTGATCCAGCGCAGCTTCGAAGCGGAATAGTAAGGCGTGAGCGGAAGGCCGGACAACCGGTGGATCACGGGACCCTGGTCCTTGATGCTCTCGATGAGTTCGTTGCCCCGAATATCGCGCCAGCTGATGACCGGTGTAAGCGCGGTCCCGGTTGATGCTTTCCAGGCGAGGCAGGAGGAGCGCTGGCAGGAGAGCCCGATGCCCAGGATCGGTATGCCGGGGCCCTGGACTGATTGGACGGATTCGTTCAGCGCATCAAAAACTGAATGGAGGATTTCTTCCGCGTCCTGTTCGATACGAATGCTGTCCCGGAGCGGCGTCGGCAGGTCCTTGCGGGTATGGAAGAGCACCTGTCCCTCCAGGCTCACGACTACGGCCTTGGTCGCGCTGCTTCCCTGATCGATGCCGATGAAGCAACCTGTTGGCATAAGGACCTCCGAAAACAAGTACTTCTGCTGCTGTTTCTCAGTGTAGCTGCTTCCGACCCTGCCGTCAACTTCCAGCGCGAGATTACATTTTACATTTTATTCTAAACCCGATATAATTACGACCATCTTCCTCTGTTGGGTTGCTTAAAACAAGTCTGTTCTCCCTTCGACAAGCTCAGGGCGAACGGAGGTAATAAAAAATGATTGCATTAATCCGTTCGTGGTGAGCATGTCGAACCACGGGAAAGACTTTTTAGTTCTAATAACATGCGAATAGCCGGTATACAGATAAGCGCGGGGAAAGACCTGGAGCGGAATGTCCAGCGCGCCATCGAGATGGCCCACGTGGCGATTGGAAAAGACGCCACGATCATCTGCTATCCCGAGCTCTTCCTCACTCCCTGGTTTCCCCGGCGCGAAGAGGCCTCGCTTCAGTCCTGGGCGCTGGACGCTTCGAGCGAAACCCTGGGGCAATTCCGAAAACTCTCCGAGAGCTCCAAAACCGTGCTCGTGGTTCCCTTCTTTGAATCTGCACAGGATAAATATTACAACAGCACGGCAATTTTCGACTCCGGGCTGCTCATCGGCACCTACCGCAAGATGCACGTGCCGAACCTTCCGCTCTACCGGGAACAATTCTATTTTTCGTCCGGCGATCTGGGATTCCCGGTATTTGAAACATCGCAGGGCAGGATCGGCGTGCAAATCTGCTGGGACAACCTCTTTCCCGAGGGTGCGCGCATTCTGGCGCTCAAAGGCGCTGAGATCATTTTCTCGCCGAACGCCGCTTCGCTCAACTCGCACAGTCTCTGGGAACGCGCGATCACGACGAACGCTTTTGCGAACAACCTTTTCATCTTCAGGGTAAACCGTGTGGGCCAGGAAGAAGGCATCTCTTTCTACGGCAGGAGCTTCTGCGCCGATCCCTGGGGCGAAATGGCCTCGGACCTGGCCGGCGGCAAAGAAGCGATCGTCATCGCCGATATCGACCTTGCGGAACGCGCTGCCGCTGCCGAGACCTGGGGATTTTTGAAACACCGCAGGCCGGGGCAGTATGGAAGTCTGGTGGAATAGCTTTGTTGCTGCTGAAAAGGCGGCAGGCTATTTGTTCGACGGGTCGCAGCAATCGAGGTACGGGGTAGTGAAACCGCTGCTTTTTGGGAGCATCAACATCAATCTTTACTTCGCGTCATGGCTTCGATCAAAGGAGCAATGATCTCCAAAGGGTTCCGGTAAGGCTGGTGGCCGGATCGTACGATTCCTTCCTGAACAAGATGTTCTTCGTCGCTGGTGAGCGGCACGAACCGTATGCCCGCCCGGTATTTTTCGTCGAACTTTCTGCACCATATCAGGGCTCCGCCCTTGTGTCCTCTCACCCGGTCATTGAACCAGACAAAGCCGGGGTCCATTCGTTGCTCAGATTCAACTCCCACACCATTCTTGCTCATGTCAATGAGACGCACCGTGTGATCAACCCAGGTAAGGTGCTCGTAGGTGATGACCCCGAGGGAATAGGCCTCTTCTGTGCCAATGGAGTGACGCAGTGCTTCTCTGCCTTTGTCCATGTCGATGTCCTCGTCTGTTGTATGGCCGAGAGAGAATAAGTTTCGCGGTTGCTAATATTTACTATAGCGCTGAGTTTACATGAAGGGAAGTGAATATTCACTTTTTGTACTGCAATAATCTGCCGCATTCTGCCGCCCCCTGTTGTGTATTATGATCCTCCATCGACCCTCATGCTATCCATAATAAAACTTCGTTTCTTTGCATTCGTAATAAAATTAATTTGCGCTTCTCAATTCTGCAAAACTTCCCGCCTCCTCTTTCCTGAAAATTCAGCATGTTATCTTTTGGCACGAGGGATGCAATTACCCAGGCAAGACTGAGCGAAAAGGAGGACGCGAAAATGAAAACCACAATGGCAAGACAGGGAGCTTACATGGGCGCGGGCGCGGGACTGGTTTTGTTCGGACTTTTCGGCCTTTTACCCGGCAGCCTGCTCGGAGGCGCGGCAGGCATCAACATCGCCGGCATGCTCTACGGTCTTCCGCTTGAATCAGGGCTGTTGTCCCGGATGATCGTACTCGCGTCGATGCTCGTGGGAGTCGTTGTTTCCGGAACGGTGATCGTCACGGCATCATCCACTCTGGGATGGTTAGCCGGCAATGCAATGAGCACTGCCGTGCATCACAATACTTTAGCTGCGGCTGAAAGGAGATAGTCATGAAGAACGAAACAGTAAAAACAGGAATGAAGATCGGAGCAACAGTTGGGGGACTGGTCTTTGCGGTGTTCGGCATCATGCCGGGGTTCTACTTCGGATCCTATGGGACGTTGATCCTTCTCCAAAAGCTGATGGGGGGCGCGGTTGAACCCACCCTGTTCGTACGGGCAGCCGTGGTAATGGGAATCGTTGTGGGGATTTCCTGCGCAGCGGCGGTGAGCCTCGTGGTCGGCGGGCTCCTGGGCACGGCAGCGGGTTATATCGTATCAGCGCCTGCGGCCATGCGTAAGCAGCACGCCGCAATGGAAAAAGCATGAGCAAACCGCGGATTGCGGGTTGCGGGAATAAAACACAGGGACAGCCTTTCGAGGCTGCCCCTGTTTGTGTTGGTCCATTCTTTTTCCCGTATAACGGGGAAGAGGATTTTTTTGTCTTTATTATTGCGTAAATTAGAAACTATGCAAGGATAGCCGGCTGATTCTTTTCAGCAAGCGTTTCATGGCAGTTGAGCTTGCCGCCATTTTCCCGGGAAAGGAGGAAGCGTTTGAAAGCCGTTCACGTTCCTACGAGCATCTAAATTACGAGGAGGAGGAAATGAAAAAAGCACTTCTGGCATTCATGATGTTTCTTTCGAGCGCGGGTTTTGCCGCGGCAGCCGACGACGCCTCATGGCTTGAGATTGGCGGAGATTATCAATACCGGTTTGACGCCCTCAAAGGGACGGTTCACGAGTACTATGCTTTCAAGGATGTTCTTCCCTGGCAGCTCGGCGGCATGACGCCCCCGCCTCCTGCTACGGTGAAAAGCTATGACGTCAAGAATGATTCTCTCATGACGAACCGCTTCGGCTTGAACCTGAAGGCCAATGCCATGGAAGACGTCACGGTAAAGGCGCGTCTTCTCATGTACAAGGTATGGGGCCATGAAACCTCGTCGCCGGTCGATGGCTCGTACTTCTCGGACAGGGCACCGGGGCCGAACGACGGAACCATCGGGCATATACCCCAGGATAACACGCTGCGCGTCGATTACGCCTATGCCACTGTCAGCAACATCGGCGAGCTGCCGCTCTGGTTCTCGGTAGGCAGACGGCCGACCACCGGCGGCGTGCCGACGAACATCAGGAACAACAGCGAAAAGGTCGGCTCCGCCGGCGTTCCGGGCATCATGGTTGACTTCGCTTTTGACGGCGCTACGGTGGGCTACGCTCCGTACATCGAGTCCATGCCGGGCGCGTTCGTAAAGCTCTGCTACGGCAAAGGGTTTGACAGCGGCTATTTCGATCCGACGACCGGCACCTCTCTCAAAGATACGGATTTTTACGGCGTGATGGCGTCGCTGTACGACACGGAAAACCTGCGCGCGCAGGTGCAGTACCAGAAAGGGGCGAACATTTTTGACGCGCCGTCCGACGGCAGCACGCTGACGGGGCCCGTACGGCATAACCTCGGAGACATCGACTGGGTCGGCGGCGTTGTGATGGGGAAGGTGAGCAACTTAAACCTCTTCTTCTCCGCAGCCCAGAGCCAGACCCATCCCAACAACCAGCTGTACGAAGTCAATGCCGGCCCGGCGGGCTATATCCCGGTTGCCGGACTGATGTACGATGCCGGAAGCCCCGCGGAGGGCCGGACCGGCACTGCCGTGTATGTAGGAGGCCGGTATGACATCGATTCCACGGGAACGAAGATCGGCGCGGAATACAACCAGGGGTCGAAAAACTGGATCGGCATGGTGCCTGCCTCGGACGATGTTTGGACGGGCAAGCTCGGGACCCGCGGCAGCGTCTACGAGGTCTATATTATTCAGGAGCTGAAGAACAAGCCCATTTCCAAGAAAGGAAAGGCCTTCTTCAAGCTCGGTTATCAGGTCTACAAGTTCGATTATACCGGCAGCAACAACTGGGTCGGCGCCCCGAAAAAGATCTCGGACCTGGCCGCAAGCCCGGCGAACGCGCAGATGCTTGCGCCGATCGACAAGGCAACCGATATCTACCTCACCTTTGAGGTCCGGTTCTAAGTTGTGCCTGTGAGAGATCTCGTGCCGCGGCCCGCAGCATGATTCTCTTGTCTCGACAAGGAGCTCCGCATGGACTGTATACCTGATATGGCCTGCTTGTCCCGTTCCCGTGATCCGGGCGTCGGGCCGGGCGGGGAGACAAAAAAGAAGGTGCTGATCGTTGACGACGAATATCTTATCAGATATTCGTTGCAGAAACTGATCGAGCATGAGGGTTTTGAGGCGTTCACCGCGGGATCCGGGCATGAAGCGCTCTGTCTCTTTGAAGAACGGCAACCGGATATCGTTATCCTGGATATCCGGCTACCCGACACAAACGGTCTCGCTCTTTTGAGAACGATCAAGGAAATGAATCCTTCGGCGATTGCGATCATGGCAACAGGCTGTCCCGATGCTCAAGGCGGCGACGAGGCAATGAAGATGGGCGCCTTGGATTATCTCGAAAAGCCCTTTAGCATGGAGCACCTGAAGACCCTGATGCGCGCCGGGAAGCGGCATAATCCCCGGGAGCCCACTATCGGATCTGCAGAACAAGCTCCTTTCGAGCAATGGTGTGAAAAATAACGGAGGCAAATTCAATGAAAAGGAGGTACGGTATGAAGGTTTTACGAAGCACGGCTTTGCTCGCTCTTCTTTTCCTGTCGAGCACAGCGCTCGCGTCGCCGGGCGCCCCTTCAGGAGAAGCGAAGAAAGCAACGTCTATCGACGAACTGGCAAAGAAATATGATTCAACAGGCTGCAAACAGTGTCACGAGCAAATCTACAACGAATGGGAGCAGTCGATCCACTCCCGGTCCATCTTCGGCACCGGAAGGACCGCGGCGACCATCCAGACGACCGTTTCCGTCGGGCTTATGGGCTGGAAGTACTCGGGCGTCAAAAAGCCGGAAGACGTGCAGGTCAAGCACCTCATGATCTGCGCCAAGTGCCATTTGCCGCAGCTGGCCGAGGCCACCGACGCCGTTGCCAAGGAGATCGTGAAGAATGTTTACATCTATACCGATCCGAAGGCGAGCGACGATGCACGCGACAAAGCCGTTGCCCAGCTCTCGAAGGTGAATATCAACTGTCTCATCTGCCACCAGCGGAACGCCATCACCCACAAGTGGGTGGACGGGTTCCCGGAAAAGGACACGGTCTACGGATCCAAGGACGGCGAGCACATGGACGCCGCACATCCGAAGATGAAGAAGAGCCAGATCATGGACGAGTCCATCCTGTGCGGACAGTGTCATGGCCTGGGGCCCAACCTCGAGCTCGAAAATCCCTCACAGTGCGCCACGCTGTACGCAAGCTACAACATGGCATACCGGGCCGAGGGCGGACAGGAAAAGTGCCAGGAATGTCACATGATAAAGAGCAAGCTCGGCCACAACATGCAGAGCTACCGCGACCCGGGCATGGCCAAGGCGGCGGTGGACTTCAAGGTCGAGGCGCTCGGCTATCAGTGGCGCGACGGAGCGAAGATGGTGCCCCAGGCGCTGGTCAAGGTAGAGATGATAAACCGCGCCGGCCACGGCATCCCCGATGGCTGACCAACTCCCAACCGGCTGGTCCTGGAAGTGACCGCGAAAGACAGTAAAGGTAAAGAGTTGTTCAAGCAGTCGAGGATCTACATGCCTATTCCCCTGCAACTCGGCCGCGGCGATAAGATGGGCCGCGGACCCTATGAAAAGAGCGGCATCCTGCGCGATTCAAGCCTGCCTCCGAATCGTCCTGTGAACGAAAGCTTCGACATTCCCTTCCCCGCGGAGTTCTCGAAAAAAGACGGGAAGAGCGTGACCAAGGTCCTCGATCACAACATGACGATCGATGTGGAGTTGATGTATCTGCCGTTCGGAACCAAGGAAAGCGGACAGTTCACGTGGCAGAAAGTGACGAAGAAAGTAAGTATTGAAAAGGGCGGAGTGTAGAAAAATCCCTTGTCAGAACTAAAAAGCCGGCAGAGGCGACTCTGCCGGCTTTTTTTGTGGACAATCCTGACCAGGCATGCAGAAGGAATAGCTTTCCCTGGTACAACTGCGGTACTATACATCAGTTGTGAAGATTCGCTTTCGTATGACGCTTGACTTGATCCTCAAATTCCGATAGAGTCGACAAAACCGCACAAGGAACGGCTGGCAAAAACACAATGACCCCCGCCTCCACGAGCACCCAACTGAACGAAGGATACGAATATTGCGAACGACTCGGCCCCGATGCCGACGGCCAGACGCTGCTTGGTTATCTGAGCCGGCGCTATGGCCATTTCTCGTCAACGGAGTGGGCGGAGCGCATTGCGTCCGGTCACGTGTTGATCGATTCCAAACCCGTGGATGCCCAAAGCGTATTGCGCAGGGGATCCGAGCTTGTGTGGCAACGCCCTCCCTGGAGAGAACCCGATGCGCCCCAATCGTTTTCCGTTCTGTACGAAGATGAAGACCTGCTTGCAGTGGCCAAGCCAGCCGGTTTGCCGACGCTTCCCGGCGCCAACTTCCTGCAATCGACGCTGCTGTACCTGGTACGCGCCTATGCGCCTGACGCCGCTCCGCTACATCGATTAGGCAGGTGGACATCGGGTCTGGTGCTGTGCGCCCGAAACCAGACAGCCGGGGCAGAATTGACGCGACAGTGGTCAGCGAGGGAAGTGGGGAAACGCTATCGCGCGCTCGCGAGCGGGGTCCCTGATTGGGAAGAGATGACCATCTCCACAGCCATCGGCCCTGTCCCCCATCCCTTGCTCGGATCAGTCCATGCCGCAAATCCGAAGGGCAGACCCTCATTGTCTCATGTGACCGTCCTCGAACAACGCCCGGATTCCTTCCTCTGCGACGTGCGCATTGCGACTGGCCGGCCTCACCAGATTCGAATTCACCTGGCGGCCGCAGGGCACCCTCTAACGGGCGATCCTCTGTATGGACCCGGCGGTCTCCCCGCGCCGGACACGCACGCCTTGCCCGGCGACCCGGGCTACCTTCTTCATTCCGCTGAGCTGAGCTTTCGCCATCCCGGCACCGGGCTGGGCATGGTGATCGAGTGCGAGCCGC
>JAJYKN010000014.1 GCA_021788515.1 Nitrospirota bacterium
TCCGAAAGTCAAGGACCTGATTTTTGACGAGTTAAAGAAACTCCAAGTGCTTTGACCGGAGTGCGACAGATTTGGGCCACAGTTTTTGACAGCAACGGCGGCCTGATTACGAGACTTGACAGGACCGGAATTCTATGGGATAGTTTTACTGTTTCCCTGCCCCGCTTTTGATTTATAGAGCATCAAGATAGGACGACGCAATGTGTCTCGCCATCCCTTCGCGGATTATCAGCATCAATGACCTTAGTGCAACCATCGACGTATACGGCGCCCGCAGACAGGTGAGCCTCATGCTTCTGCCTGAAGAGCCGCGGATCGGGGACTATGTTCTCGTCCACGCAGGTTTCGCGATCCAGAAGATAGCGAAGGAACGTCTTGAATCAGGAGAAATCATGCACGAAGCGTCCATTGCCCTCAGTATTATCGACATTGTACAGGCGAAATGCATGGAAGAAGGCTGCAATTCCGTGGATTCCATCCGGCTCAGGATCGGCCGGGCGGCCGGCATTCTTCCGGAAGCGCTCGTCTTTGCTTTTGATGCGTCGAAAGACACCACGGTGGCAAAAAATGCGAAGCTCGTGATCGAATCTGTTCCTGTTGGCGGCACCTGCAACAATTGCAAGAAGGAATTTGAGGCTCCGGATAATGCCCAGTACGTTCTTTCCTGTCCGCATTGCGGCTCGCTCTCCTACGAGATCACACGGGGCCGCGAGATGGAAATTCTTGATATGGAGACGAATTAATGAAGGTCAAGGTAGTGACGCGCATACTTGAAGCGAACGACAGGATTGCCGAGGAAAACCGGAAGCGGTTTGACGAGGCCGGGGTGTATGTCGTGAACCTCATGGGAGCTCCGGGAGCGGGCAAGACGTCGCTGCTTGAGCGGACAATCCGGGAACTCAAACCGCATTTAAAGATCGGCGTCATCGAGGGGGACATCGTCGGCTCCGACGATGCCGAGCGCATCAGCGCACTCGACGTGCCGGTGGTGCAGATCAATACGGGCGGCGCGTGCCACCTGGATGCGAACATGATCAATGAAGTTCTGGATGAGATGCCGCTTAAGGACCTCGACCTGTTGATCATCGAGAACGTAGGGAACCTTGTCTGCCCCGCCGAGTTCAAGGTCGGCGAGGATGTTAAAATGATGGTCCTGTCCGTGGCCGAAGGCCATGACAAGCCTCTCAAATACCCGCTGATGTTCAGGGAATCCTCCGCACTGGTCCTGAACAAGATCGATCTCCTGCCATACATGAATACGGACGTCAACAAAATGCGGAACGATTCTCTGGCGCTGAATCCAAAACTGAAGATATTCGAAATTTCCTGCACCACCGGCGCAGGGATCGACCAGTGGGCTCAATGGCTGAACGGGCTCAGATCGTAATCAAAGGCATTGTGCAGGGCGTCGGCTTCAGGCCCTACGTCTACAACCTCGCCGGAGCTCTCGAACTCAAAGGATACGTCACGAATACGGCTGAGGGCGTGTTCATCGATGTCGAGGGCGCCCGGGTCCCCGAATTCGTGCACCGCCTCAGGACGGGCGCCCCTCCGCTTTCCCACATCACTGATTTCATAGTGACCCCGCTCCCTGTTTACGGTTATGCCGATTTTGCCATACAGCACAGTCGTGATCATGGTCAAGGCATGCCGTTTACGCTTGTGTCTCCCGATACCTCCATCTGTGATGACTGCCTCCGTGAAATGTCGGACCCAGCTGATCGCCGATACCTCTATCCCTTTATCAACTGCACGAACTGCGGTCCCCGTTACTCTATCACGCGTTCTGTTCCCTATGACCGTCCGAACACCACCATGGCCGGCTTTGTGATGTGCCCTGATTGCCAAGGTGAATATAAAGACCCGGGAAATCGGAGGTTCCACGCGCAACCAAACGCGTGTGTCGTTTGCGGGCCACAGGTCGAGTTCAAATCGCAAAGTGTAAAGTTAAAAGCGAAAGACAAAAATAGTCCTATCGAGGCGGCTATCAGCATTTTGAAACAAGGCGGGATCATGGCTGTCAAGGGGATTGGGGGATTTCATATTGCCTGTGATGCGGCGAACGATGATGCTGTTAAACAATTGCGGGGAAAAAAGAGAAAGAGAAATAAGCCTTTTGCCGTAATGTCACCGGATATTCGAACTATTGAAGGGTTCTGTCATATTTCCGATAAAGAACGGGATCTTTTGCAGTCGAACCGGCGGCCTATTGTATTATTAAGAAAGAAGGCCGAGGGTGTGCTTTCCTCCGCAGTATCACCGAATAATAACTATATGGGATGCATGCTCCCCTATACGCCTTTGCACTATCTTCTTTTTCATCATCCGATCGATTCCCGCACGGCGATTGGCGGACCGCACTTTCAGGCACTCGTGATGACCAGCGGCAATCTTTCCGAAGAACCCATTGTCAGGGACAATGGCGAAGCCGTGGAGAAACTCGGACACATCGCCGACGGATTCCTTGTTCATGATCGGGATATTTTCATGCGCGTCGATGACACGGTCGTGAAAATCATGAATCAAGGAATCGGCGAAACGGGGAAAGGGGGAAAGGGAAATGTGATTTTGTCTCCGATTCACCCCGTCTCCGATTCTCCGAGTCAGCTCTCATTCCTCCGCCGTTCACGGGGGTACGCACCCGACCCGATCTCTTTGCAGGACGATGGACCTGAAGTCCTGGGCTGCGGCGCGGACCTGAAAAACACCTTTACCTTGACCAAAGGGAAATTTGCCATACCGAGCCAGCACATCGGTGATATGGAAAACTACGAGACGCTCAAGTTCTATGAAGAGTGTTTGGCAAATCTGAAAAACGTTTACCGCACACAACCGCAGGCCATCGGACACGATCTGCATCCCGGTTATTTCTCAACACGGTGGGCAATGGAGCAAGGGGCGAGAGACGCCGACATAAAACTTAGTCCCATCCAGCATCATTACGCCCACGTAGGATCGGTGATGGCTGAGCATGGTCTGAAAAGCGTAATCGGGGTCGCGTTCGATGGCACTGGTTACGGTACGGACTCCAATCTGTGGGGCGGAGAATTTCTCATTGCAGATATTGAGGGATTCGAGCGAGTGGGGCAGCTTAAATATGTTTCTTTGCCCGGCGGAGAGGGCGCGATACGTGAACCCTGGAAGACAGCAGTGAGCTACGTTATGGATGCGGCAGAAGACAAGGTCCGGGAGCATCTGGCAACAACCGGGTTTATCCAACGTTACGGGAAAGAGGCCATTGACCAGATCATGATCGTAGCCCGCTCCCGTGAATTTTCGCCGCTGTCCTCAGGCGCGGGCCGGTTGTTTGATGCAGTATCGGCATTGCTCGGGATTTGCGACAAGAATACGTTCGAAGGCGAAGCAGCTATGGCGCTGGAATCATTCACTCAAGACGGCATCGAAGACGAGTATCAAGTTGAGTTCCTTGTGAAAAATCAGTATACTATCATCGACTTTTCGCCGACAATCATCGGCTTGATCAACGACATGAAAAAGACGGCTGCACGGGAAATTATGGCGACAAAGTTTCATAACTCGGTCGCCTCGGCCATCAGGATGATGGTCAAGACAATAAGCAGGCAACAGGGGCTCAAAGACATTGCTTTGAGCGGAGGCACGTTTCAGAACCTTTATCTCAATGAAAAAGTAAGAAGCCTGCTTTCCCAGGACGGCATGAATGTTTATCTGAATCAAAAGGTGCCCTGCAATGATGCATGCATTTCGCTCGGTCAGGCCTATCTGGTCAGGGAAAGAATGAGGCGGGGATGCTTATGAAAAAAATGCTCGAAGAACTGCATGCGCTCGCCGGGAGCATCAACAAGCCTCTTAAACTCATGGAGGTCTGCGGTACGCATACCGTGGAAATATTTCGCCATGGCATCCGTGACGTTATCCCGAATAAGATCACGCTCTTGAGCGGACCGGGATGCCCGGTGTGCGTGACGTCCGTCCGCGATGTGGATGCCGCTATCTCGATCGCAAAGAATCGCGACGTCATTATGGCCACCTTTGGGGACATGATGCGCGTCCCGGGCGGAACGCAATCGCTCCTCGAAGCGCGGTCCGAGGGCGCCGATGTGCGGGTGCTTTATTCACCCTTTGATGCGCTGACGCTTGCGCAAAAAGAAAAGGACAAAACAGTCGTTTTTTTTGCAACGGGGTTCGAAACCACGTCACCTCTTATCGCGGGTACCCTTGCTCATGCGGAACTTGCCGGAACGAAAAACTTTACCATTTATGCGGCCCACAAGCTGGTACCGCCTGCGTTGAAAGCCTTGCTCGATTCGCCGGACGTTCAGGTTGATGGTTTTATTCTGCCCGGGCACGTCAGCACGATCATCGGCACGGTCCCCTATGCCTTCGTCGCAGCTGAATACAAAAAACCCTCGGTTGTTACGGGGTTTGCTGCCGAAGAAATCATTCAGGGAATCCTGATGATCGTTCGGCAGGTCGCCGAAAAAAGAGCTGCTGTCGAGATCCAATATACGAGCGTTGTCCGCGAGGAAGGCAATCCTCGTGCGGTAGCGCTTCTCGACAAATATTTCGAGCCTGCAGATGCTTACTGGCGCGGGATAGGCGTCATACCGGGGAGCGGGCTGAAACTCCGGGACCAGTTCAAGTCCTTTGATGCAAATAAAAAATTCCATCCCCCGATCTCCGATGCGAAAGAGCCCGAGCTCTGCTCCTGCGGGGACATTTTACGCGGCGTGAAGATCCCGACGGAATGCCCGCTCTTTGGAACGGGATGCACGCCTGAAGATCCCGTCGGTCCCTGCATGGTGAGCACCGAAGGAAGCTGCGCAGCATACTACAAATATGGACACCGCTAGCGGGGAAGTCAGTTACTTACAAGGATAATTGATGAAACCGTAGACGGAAGGACCGGAGCTGCTGGATGTGAAAAAGTCTGTAATCAGATTTTATCCTGCAACCCCGTAAAAAAATCCCGGCTTGTCCGGTTAGGAGAAAGTCTTGGATAGAATACTTCTCGGCCACGGCAGCGGCGGCAAACTTATGCATGATTTGATTCGCCAGTACTTCAGTCCGGCATTTGGCATCGAGGGAGCCGGCGATTCGGCCGTGGTGAATGTTCCTTCCAATCGCCTTGCCTATACGACTGATTCTTATGTGGTAACGCCCCTCTTCTTTCCCGGCGGCAATATCGGCGATCTTGCCGTGAACGGCACGGTGAACGATCTCGCCGTCTCAGGCGCAGTGCCGCTTTTCCTCACCGTCGGTTTTGTAATAGAAGAGGGGTTTCCGTTTGATGATCTAAAAAAGATCATTGCATCCATGTCCAATGCTGCTCGAAAGGCCGCAGTCAAGATTGTTGCCGGCGATACCAAAGTGGTGAACAAGGGCAAGGCAGACGGCATATTCATCAATACCTCCGGCATCGGAGTGCTGCCCGGTGAGCGGTGGATAGCGGCGTCTCTGATCAGGCAGGGAGACAAAGTCATCATCAGCGGCGAGATCGGCAGTCACGGCGTTGCAGTGATGGCGGAAAGAAACGGTCTCACCTTTGCCCCTCCTGTCATCAGCGACACCCGCGCACTGAACGGCATTGTTCGTGAGATGTACGACGTGGCGAGTGATATTCATTTCATGCGAGACCCTACCAGGGGCGGCCTTGCAACGACCTTGAAAGAGGCGGCCCTGGAATCTAAATTGTGCATCCGCATTAGGGAACAGTCGCTTCCCATACCCCCTGGGGTGAAGGGGGCCTGCGGACTGCTCGGGCTTGACCCGCTTTTTGTGGCGAACGAGGGCATCCTGATTGCCGTTGTCAAAGCATCCGACGCCGAAGCAATCACGTCTGCCATGAGAAAACATGAGCATGGCCGGCATGCTGCAATCATCGGCGAAATCGCCGATGCCCCTTCTGGTGTTGTGCTGCTGGAAACAACCATCGGCGGGACCCGCATTATTGATATGCTTCAGGGCGAACAGCTTCCCAGGATCTGCTGAAAAAGTTAAGCCGGCCGTTTTCGGCGCCTTTCCAAGACGCCCGCAAAGCATACTGCTTCAAGACCGGGTTATTTTCTGCGCACGTCGATAGCCTTTTGTACAAAAAACGGATCTGAATGCAGTTTTATTTCTCTTGTTCGTCAAGCCTGCTCCAGCTGCCGGTATCGGTTCTTAATGCAAAAAGAAAGTCGGAGAAGTCTCAAAATATGATACAATAACATACGATATTTCAGAGCTGTGCGCCATGGGCAAGGAGAGGTCATGTCCGATATCCAAACGATGGTTGGGAAAAAAGTCCTGGTTACGGCGAACGGAATTATTTACAGCGGGGAATTGATCGAAGTCTCCGATGTTGAAGTATACCTTAAAGAATCCATGCAGTGGTTGTCATTGCCCATCTCCTCAGTGAGCGACATAAAATTAGCTGAGCAGGCTGCGCTGAAGATTGACGAAGCCAGAGAAGTGTAAACCAATCACGCTGCGGGAGACTTGTGATATCTCCTTCATTGGAAAAAGCAGTTCCCAACACGACGTTCGAGAGAAATACGGACCTCGTTTAGAAAAAGCCCGATGAAAAAAGGATAACGAACAGGTAACGGTGAGTGGAAAGCCAACCTTCCGATTTCCGGTGGAAGGCCGGCTGATGTATCAAAGAGCGGTGATCTATCGGAGGCCTATGGGCTTATCAGACTTGTTCGGCGCCGGCAAAAAAGAGAAAACACCATTCAGAATCCCGAAGGAAATTTCGGAATTGCGAACCCGGATAGACGCGGAGACCAGGGAAAACTTTCCCAGCTTGGCTCGCTATAATGAACTCAAGCTGGCCGCGAAAGCGGTTGCAGTGCAGTTGGACGAGGTCATTTCAAAAGGCATTCACTCAGAGGACGCGGCGAAAATCAGGGACGATATCAGGAAAAGGATGTCGGTGCTGACGTCGAAAATTCAAAAAAACGTTCTCGCGGCAAAAAAAGATAACAAGCAGGACTACGTCGAAAGCAATATCGATTATCTGGAGCGAAAAAGCACGAGAGACAAAGCAAAGACGCTCTTTACGAATTTTTTGGACTTGGGTGAAGCTTTTCGTAAATTTTGTTATGAAGGCAGATTAGAGAGCGGGACGAAAATTGAAACCTTGATAGCCGAATATTTTAATACGATAGCGGACCTTCATAGCAGCTTTTTTAAGCCCTATGGTAAAGACAAGGAAATAAGCATGCTCCGGCGGGAAGTTCTTAGAAAAGTGTCTGAGCTCTACACGGTTTTCAAAAATAACGAGACGCGCTTCCACGAGAGAGCGTTGGAAGCATATGTGGAATCTAAGTTTCATCAGACGTTAAATACGGTAAAAGAAACAGCGCAATCTGAAGTAAATCGCACAGAAGACGTGTTGTGACTAGCCTACCGCTTCCATGATGCCGGAGGGCCGACTGTCAACCCACAGGCCTATTCAGCAACGCCTCTTTATTTACGCCGTCTCGATCCTGAGCTTCTTCAGTTTCCGGTATAAAGTTGCCAGATCGATTCCCAGCGTGCTCGCCGTCATTTCCTTGTTCCCCTTGTTTTCCGTCATACTCCTGCGGATATACTCGCGTTCGAATTCGTCGAGGGCCTGCCGGAGCGAAGACGTGGAAACGCCTTCAACGTCGAGCGTTCTGAACTTGTCCGGGAGATCATGGATCGTAATCATTTCTCCGTCCGCGAGAACGGTCGCCCGCTCTATGGTGTTCCGCAATTCCCGGATATTTCCCGGCCAGTCGTAGGCGAGGAGGGCCTGCATGGCCTCGTAATCGATGTCCTTGACGCATTTTTCCGCTTCCTTGGCTGAGATTGCCAGATAGTGTTTGATGAGCACCGGGATATCATCCCGCCGCTCGCGCAGGGCCGGCATCCGGATCTCGATCACGTTCAGGCGGTAGTAGAGGTCCTCGCGGAATCGTCCTTCCTTGACGCGCTGCATGAGGTCTGCGTTTGTGGCAGCGATGATTCGTATGTCGACGGTAATGATCCGCGTATCACCGACCGGGGTAAGTTCCTTCGTCTGGATGACATGGAGCAGCTTGACCTGCAGGGCCTGCGGCAGTTCACTGATCTCATCGAGGAAGAGCGTGCCGCCGCTCGCCATGGTGATGAGGCCTTTCTTATCCTCGTTGGCCGAGGTGAATGAACCTTTTTTATGGCCGAAGAGCTCGCTTTCGAGCAGGTTCTCCGGTATGGCTCCGCAGTTGATGGAGATGAAGGGCTTGCCTTTGCGCGGCCCGGCTTCATGAATCGCCTGGGCCACGAGCCCCTTGCCGGTCCCGCTTTCTCCGGTGATCAGGATGTTGCTCTTGTTCGGAATCACCTTCTCCATGAACGTAAAGACCTTCTGCATGGGCTCGGAGTTGCCGATGATGTTCGCGAATGCCTCGTGCCTCTGGCTTAATTCCTGGCGCAGGATCTGGTTTTCCATCTGAAGATCGCGGCTTTGAAGAATTCTCCTGATGGTCAACCTGATTTCGTCATTGATAAAAGGCTTGGTAATGTAGTCCGAAGCCCCTGCCCGCATCGCTTCTACGGCTGAGCCCACCGAAGCAAAGGCGGTCATCATGATAACCGATGTGTCCGGGCTGATCTTCTGGGATTGACGGAGGACCTCGAAACCGTCCATTTTCCCCATCTTGATGTCGGTCATGATGATGTCGAAATTTTCCTTCATGATCCGTTCCACGGCTTCTTCCCCGTTGTAGGCTTCTTTGACAGCGTGGCCTTCCTTCGTGAGAAGAATATTGAGCGCCCTGCAGATGTCTTTCTCGTCGTCCACGATCAGAATGTTTGCTTTTTCCATGAATGTGGCTCCTTAAGCTTTTACTTTTTCAAAGGGGAGAATGATAGTAAACGTCGTTCCTTTTCCGACTTCGCTTTCTACGTGGATATCTCCCTTGAAGCGTCTGACGATGTCGTAACTCAAGGAGAGACCGAGGCCGGTGCCTTTGCCCGCTTCCTTGGTCGTAAAGAAAGGGTCGAAGATCTTTCGAAGCTCGTTTTGCGAGATCCCCATGCCGGAGTCGGCAAAGGATATCAGGATGGCTTCGTGCCCATGATCGTCGCGGCCTTGCCGGGTCCCGACCCGCAAAGTCCCGCCGTTCGGCATGGCGTCAAAGGCGTTGAGAATGACGTTCATGAAGACTTGGGCCATCTGTCCCTCGTCAATCAGGATTTCAGGCAGTCCGGGGTCGAGGGAAACCGTGATCTCGATGGAGCTTTTCATGCGCTTGTCCAGCCGCATCAGATCGAGCGTAGAATTGAGAACATCGTTCAGCCGGGTTTCTTTGATGTTCAGCGAATCGGCCCGGGCAAAAGTCGCCATGCGTCGCACGATATCGGATATTCTTTGAATGTGCTTGTTGATGACGTCCAGGCTGTTTTGGGTGAATTCATCCTGCGCCATTTCCCGCAGGAGCTGGGCGAAGGTGGAGATGGAAGTGAGGGGGTTGCCGATCTCGTGGGCCACGCCTGCGGCGAGCCTGCCGAGCGCGGCGAGTTTTTCGGAGTGCATGACCTGCTGTTCGAGTTTCTTGGCCGTGGCAGTCCCCTTGTCAACTTTGTCCTCGAGTTCTACCGTGTACTGTTTGAGCGCTTCCTCAAGTTGCACGCGCTTCGTTACGTTTATGCTGCTGATGAGGATGCCGGGAATCCTGCCGTCGATCAAGAGCGGGTTGATGTCCATTGTCAGGTAAATGGGGGTTTCCTGAAGGCCTGTGATCCGGTAGTCCTTCAGTTCGAAGCTGCGGCCGGAAAGCGCCTGGTGCAGGATCGTTTCCAGGGGAACGCCCTCGTAGGGCGGGAGCGGATCGGCAAAGAGCGAGAAAAAGGGTTTGCCGATGACCTCCGGCTTCGGATGTCCCCAGGTCTGCGCCTGTGCGGTATTGACCG
>JAJYKN010000015.1 GCA_021788515.1 Nitrospirota bacterium
CCGGTTTCCGTCAACTTGATGTTCACGATCAGGCCGCCCAGGATGAAAAGCTTGCCCTTGTAGTTGTCCGGCGCCTCCCGAAGCTCTTTAAACGGCAGGTCGCGCACCCCCTCCCGCATCAGCTCCCGATTCAGCACTGGCGCACATGCCGTAAGAAGCAGCGTTACGCTCGCTATGGTCAGCAGACGTTTCATGGTTTTATTATCCCTCGGGCAGGCAGCGGGTGTCAAGGTAGGCGTGTTTTTGCTCAAAATCATTTGCATAGACCCTGTCTCCATGTTATAGTATGCGGACGATCCGCGGGGGAAACCTATATGCCTTCAAGCAGCCCGAAAATCAAACTGTATACGCTCAGCACGTGTTCGCACTGCAACCGGACCAAGCGTTTTTTCGAGGAAAACGGCATTGCAGTCGAATATACCGACGTGGACCTGCTTTCCGGCGAAGCCCGTGAACGCGTTATGGACGAAGTACGGAAGCTCAACCCCGACTGCAGTTTTCCCACGATTTGCATCAATGATATCGTCGTTGTCGGCTTTAACGAAGAAAGACTGCGGAAAGCCTTGGGAAAGTCATGACCCCGGACAAGCTTTACGATATCCTGACCACATACGCCGCATCACAGGGCATCCGCTTAAACAACGACAAGCCGTTCGTGATGGACATCCTGGCGGGCCTGCTGACGAACGAAGCGCGCTACGGCTACCGCTCCTGTCCCTGCCGCCTTGCCTGGGGCGTCAAGGACAAGGATGCAGACATCGTCTGCCCCTGCGTGTACCGTGACCCCGACATAAAAGAATATGGAAGCTGTTTCTGCGGACTGTACGTGTCCGTTGAATGGAATGAAGGAAAGATCGAACGCCGGCACGTGCCGGAAAGAAGGCCGAAGGAAAAACGCGTGATGTAACGGCAACAAGCAGGGAGCGGCGGGTTCAACGCTCTGCGCCTTGCGCTCTCCCCCCTGTAGCCGCGGACAAGAACCAGATTCTTAAACCTGCAAAGGAATTCATAATGAAGAAAAAAAATACGGACAACAAAAAACAAAGCATGCCGGAATTCGATTTCAAGGAATTTACGCCTGAGGAAAGCGCGATCTACGAAGAGGCGGTGAATAAGTTCCGCGAGGCCATCGCCTCGGGCAAGACACTGCGTCAGGCTTACGAAACCTACGCAATCTCCGACAAGGACCTGGAAAAGCTGATCCAGGTCGATTTCCTGAAGATCCTCATCGCGGAACGCCATTTCGGCCGGCACCAGCCCCTGGAAGAGATCGCCAAGGCCCTCGACGTTTCCCCGACCATCATCACGGAAACCCACGCACGCATGCTCCAGGAAGTAGGCGTCACGGCCGGCAGCCAGTTCGGTGAGGAGTTCGACGGGATCATCCCGAAGACGAACGATTGATTGCCGGCTCGTTCGCCTCGAAGCGGAGTGGCGCATGAATGAAGCTCTCTTGGAAGAGGAAAAGAAACTCAGGCTGCTGAAATTTGTCGTGGACTTGAACCAGGCAATCCTCATGCAGCAAACGGACCTTACGCTGCGGGAAGCCTTTGAGATCCTGAAGGACACGAGGAGGGCGGCATTAAACCTTTTCCCGGGCAAGGATGAGGTCTTCGAGCTTATCTACTCGCCCCGGTTCCGGAGGATCATCAGGGAGCGGTTCGTCATTCGCGGCGGCCTTGCAGGATGAGCGCTGATGAAAACCCCTTACCGTATTGTTCTCGTCTTTCCTTCGGCCGGGCTGGTCACTTCCGTCTCGTAGGGGTCAGTGCTTTCTTTCGAGTAAAAATATTCCGTTCGAACGATCTCTTCCGCATGCTCTGCGGGCGGATACGTCTTCAGGTACTTGATCCTGCCTTTTTCGTCATACTCATAGGTTGTATAGCCGATCACCGTTTCCCGCGAGTTCTCGACTACGTGTTTCAGCTCCGTTGCCGTAACCGGGATGCTTGACACAACGCCGACTACAAAACCGGTCACTCCTCCGATCACGATGGGCGCAGTCGTGATCGCGAGATAGGCGAGCGCCTCGTCCCGTGAGTTTATCGTTACGCCATTCTGAAACAGGTGGCCCGATACAGACAAACCCGCTTCAAACCCCTTGCCCGTCCACTGATAGATGACCGCAAACGGTTTGCCCAGGTCTGCCTTCTGCTGCTCGATGATCGCGATATCGTAGGAGCGGACCGGCCTGTTATTTACCGCGTGAACAATGGTAAACCGCTCACCCCTTCTGCCGGGACGACTGCTGATGCGGTCTGAAACGAGCGGCCGGCCGTGATCATCGTAGATGATCTTTTTTACCAAAAAGGTCGTTTGCTTCGGCACGGAAGGATATTCCCTGATCGGCTGGACCCGCTCCGTCATGCAGCCGCACGCCAGCAGGAGGAGAACGACGATCGCGAACAGGACTTTCATGGCCTCATCGCTCCTGTACGGACGACCGAGTCATACCGCGGTCTTCCGCACCAGCTCGATGATGGTCACTTCCGGCGGAGCGAGAAAGCGGATCGGAGGGCCCCAGGTGCCGGTGCCGCGGCTGACGTGCAGGAGAGAGCCGCTGCCGAGATCATAGTCGCCCGCGTTCAGGGGAAACAGGATGCGCGTGAGCACGGTGAAAGGAAAAATCTGGCCTTTGTGAGTGTGGCCGGACAGCTGGAGGTCGAACAGGCCCGGGGTCGCCCGGTTGATGCTCGGCTGATGCTTGAGAAAAAGCGTGAACCGGTCGCGCGGGAGCTTTGAAAGAAGTTCTTTCTCCGACACAGGCTTTTCCAGGTTCATCTGGACCGCGGTCCGGTCGTCGACCCCGGCGATCGTGATCGGCCCGACCGCACGCGCTTCGTTTTGAAGGACCGCAAACCCCGCTTCTCTCGTGAAGGCAAGGGCCTTGTCGATCCCTGCAAAGTACTCGTGGTTTCCCGTGACCGCGTAGTTTCCGTATTTTGTTTTTATTTCCCTCAGAAGTTCGGCAAGGCCCGTCATCTGGTTGATCTGCGCATCGACCAGATCGCCGGTGGACAGGAAGATGTCAGGCTTCGCTGCTTTTACGACCTTGAGCATTTCCTCGAGACGATCGCACCGGACAATAAGGCCCAGGTGGACGTCGGAGATCTGGGCGATCGTGAGCCGGTCGATCCCCGGCGGGAGCTTCGCGGTCTCGACAACCACCCTCTCCGGCCTGATGTTCCTGGCTTCGAAGTATCCATAGGTGCAAATGGAAAGAGAGAGGCAGAGACTCACGAAAAACGACACCCGTGCCGAGACAAGATAGGGGGTGACATCGGAGCGGCCGATCCATCCCGCTGTCCGGATGGCGAGACCGGCAAGGTCGAAGAGGAGAGAACCGCAGAAAAACAGGAACAACACGGCCATCCAGAAGTAGGTGATATAGGCCAGCGTCCGGGCCGGGAGTTCATAATCATGCTGCTCCAGCGCCCGGACCAGGAACAGGGCAAAGACCATGAGCACCATGAATGCGGCGAGCAGGAACCCGGCGAACGGCCCGAAGGCCAGGGCGCTGCGTGCGCGCAGGAACGTATAGACGTGGGCCCCGCCGTAGACGACGAAGACAAAAAGAATGAAAAGTCTCATCTGCCGAAACTTACCCCCATGCCCTCGGCTATTTTAACCAGTTCGCCTTCCGGTTCGACGAGCTTGAGGCAGCTGATCGCCTGTTCGAGCGGCACCGAGGTGAGAAAGGGCGGCTGGTAGGACACCATCTCTCCAAACTTCTTCTGCGCGATAAGTTCGACCGCGGCAGCGCCGTATCGTGTCGCCAAAAGCCGGTCGAAGGGACAGGGGCTGCCGCCGCGCTGCACGTGCCCGAGCACGGTCACGCGCGTCTCGAAGCTCGTCCGCCTGCTGATCTCGTTCGCCACGATCTCCCCCATGCCGCCGAGACGGAGAACGTATCCGTCCGATGCCTTCTCGCGCACGGCCATCTCGCCGCCGGCGGGTTTGGCGCCCTCTGCAACGACCACGATGCTCGATTTGCTCCCGGCCTTCTTCCGGTCGAGCAGTTTCTCCGTAACCTTGTCGATGTTGAAGGGGATCTCCGGGATCAGGATGACGTCGGCGCTGCCCGACATGCCTGCCTCAAGCGCGATCCATCCCGCGTACCGCCCCATCACTTCGAGAATAATAACCCGCTGGTGACTCTCCGCCGTGGTATGGAGCTTGTCCAGGGCCTCGGTCGCCGTATCGACCGCGGTCTGAAACCCGAAGGTCACGTGGGTGGCCATGAGATCGTTGTCGATGGTCTTGGGCACGCCGATCACAGGCACGCCCAGTTTCTGGATCCCGCTCCCGATCTTGAGCGAGCCGTCGCCGCCGATCACAACAAGCACATCCAGGCCCAGCTCCTTGATATTGTTGATGACCATGGACGACATGTCTTCCACGATTTCCCGTCCCGCGACGACGGTCTTGTGCGCGAAGGGATTGCCGCGGTTCGTGGTGCCGAGGATGGTGCCGCCGATGAAGAGAATGCCCCGGGTGTTCCAGGAGGTGAGCTGGCGGGTCTTCGTCGGCGTGAGCAGACCTTCGAACCCGTCGATGATGCCGGTCACTTCCCAGCCGTACTTGAAGATTGCGGTTTTCGTGACCGCGCGGATGACCGCATTGAGCCCCGGCGCATCACCACCGCCCGACAAAACACCGATTCGCATGAATACCTCCGATGGGAAAATAGGGTCCAGTAGCCAGGGTCAAGGTAAGCATGCATTGCCCAGCAGGCCTTGCTACTTGCTACTTGACCCTATCTTTTTATTTCCAAAAGCCTCGCCCCGTTTTCGCAGGCGATCTGCTGCACTGCTTCCAACGAAAGCCCGGCCTCTGCGAAATAGGCAAGCTCCGCATCATAGATCGCCCGGTAGCGGGGATGGGGCAAAATACAATCCGTACCGATTGCCAGGGGAACGCCGAGAGCCCGGGCCTTGCCGATCATTTCAAGATGGGTGCGGATCACCTCTCTGACGTGAACTTTTATTTCGCCCGATGGTTCGGCAGCGTCCGCTGCCCGCGCAAGCGCCCCAACGGTGGGCGTCCAGAAGGTATTTTGCCTTGCCATGACATCGAGCGCCCGGTCCGTCATGAAAAAACCGTGTTCGACTGAACGAACGCCTGCCTCGGCGCAATCGATAATCGCCTGTTCGCCATTGGCGTGGGCCATGACCTCCAGCCCCACGCTTCGCGCTTCCCGCACAAGCAGGGCGAGTTCATCCCCGTCGAAGCCTCCCGGTGTAATGGAGTCTCTTTTCCTGAGACTCACCATCCCCGAGGCCATGATTTTTATTATACCAGCTCCGGCAGACTTGAGCCGGAGAATTTCGTCATGGAAATTCCCCTTGCCCTCCATCGGGAGGCCGAAAGCTGATCCATAGCCGCCTTTTTTATAGAGCGCCCATCCGCTCGAAACAACCAGCACCGCCCGATGTGAGCCGCTCGCCACCGGAGCGCCTTGTTCAGCGCTTGCGCTGCTTCCCGCGTCACGAATAGCCGCAATTCCGGCATCAGCCGCGCAGCCCACGCCGCTCAAATCCCTGAGATGCACGTGGGCATCGACATACTTTGTTGTGGGGCGATGCGCAAGCGGGGGCATGGTCGACACGCCGGATTTATGCTCCACGGGTGATCAGACCGTTATCGCGAAAGCTGAAGTGGCTGCTGTCGCCGATGATGATGTGGTCGAGGACCTGGATGCCGATCACTTCGCCGGCCTGGACCAGCCGCCGGGTCAGCAGGATGTCCTCCTGGCTCGGCTTGCTGTCGCCGCTGGGATGATTGTGGATGAAAATGACCGCTGCCGCGGACTCGCGGATCGCGGCTTTGAAGGTGTCGCGCGGATGCACGATGGAGGCGGTAAGGCTTCCCATCGAGACGATTTCTTCACGGATGATCTTGTTCTTGGTATCGAGCAAAGCGCACCGGAAAATCTCCTTCTTGGCATCCTTCAGCCGTGGACGGTAATAGGAGACGACGTCCTCACTGGAGCAGAACGAGGCGCCGGCAAGACTCGGTTTCTGGTAGCGCCGTCCCAGCTCGATCGCTGCCTTGATCTCCGCTGCTTTTGCGGGGCCGATACCCTCTAGTGCGCATATTTCCGTGATGCTCGCCTGCTCGATGCCGACAAGACTTCCAAACCGTTCGAGCAATTCCCGGCCCAGGTCCAGCGCCGTTCGTCCTGACTTCCCGTTCCGGATAAGGATGGCAAGGAGCTGGGCCTCGGACAGCGCCGCCGGCCCATGGGCAATAAGACGCTCCCGCGGACGCTCATCTTCCGGCCATTCTTTGACGCTCTTGTTCCGTGCGACGGTCATGGACTCCGCTCCGGTCGGTTTCTCGGCTCTTTCAGCTGTTTGGGATTATAGGATGGAGCTCAGAAGCTGTCAAATAAAAAAGGCTGCCCTCGCATGATGCCGGGGGCAGCCTTTTTCGATGAAGGCATGTCGTGTGCTTTTACATCCGCACAAATGCGTCCTTGGGAGCATTGCAGACCGGGCAGGCCCAGTCATCGGGAAGGTCCTCGAACTTTTTCCCTTCTTTCGCGTCATCATACACATACCCGCATACGGTGCATCGCCACATCATGACCTCCCCAAAAAAGTAATTTGTCCGGGACGCAGGCTTGTTTACGACCTGCATTCCCCGGGCACACTGCCGTCAAACTTTTTATGATACTCGATGGTTTTTTCCGCGAATTGCCTGCCGAAGTCAAAGCATTTGTTCTCGTCTTCTGCGCTCGGTCGATAGAGGACTTCGACGCCGGGCTCCACTGTTTCGAGTCCCATCTTCTTGAAAAGCTCGTAGGCCTCCTTCACCGCGCCGCCGCCCCAGCCGAAACTGCCAAAGGCCCCGGCAAGCCGGTTCTTGGGCCGCAAACCGCGCAAGTGCGTCAGAAACTCGGCAACGGTCGGAAACATGATGTTGTTCAACGTCGGCGTGCCGATGAGCATTGCCCGCGACTCCCAGATCCGTTTGATCGCCTGGCTCATGGGCGTTGACCTGAGCTTCAGCACTTCCACCTCGACGCCCGCCGACTGGATGCCCTGCATGATGGGGATGGTCATGTGCTCGGTGCTGTGCCACATGGTGTCGTAAACGATGACCACGCGCCGGTCCGCCTTATCGTTCGCCATATCGAGATACATCTGCAGGATCTTGCCGGGATTTTTTTTCCAGATGATGCCGTGGTCGGGAGCGATCATGTCGATCTCGAGACCGAGCTTCTTGATCTCTGCGATCTTTGCCTTGACCAGGGTCCCGAAGGGCATAAGGATGTTCGCGTAGTAATCGCGCACGGCATGTTCGAGCGCCGTGACGGAATACTGATCGCAGTACGCGTCGTCGAAGCGGGCCGACGAAGCGAGGTGCTGGCCGAAGGCGTCCTGGCTGATCAAAAGTTTGTCTTCCTGCACATAGCTCATCATGGAATCGGGCCAGTGGAGCATCGGCGTTTCGAGGAACGTGATCGTCTTCGTCCCCGTGTTGAGGCTCTGTCCGGTCTTTACGACCGTGAACGTCCATTTCGACGTATCGAAGAACCGGTCGAGGGCCTTCTTGCCGCGCTCGGTAATGTAGATGGTCGCGTTCGGCGCCAGGGCCATGATGCGGTCCAGGCTTGATGCATGGTCGTTCTCGATGTGATTTACGACGATATTCTCGATCGTTGCGGGGTCTATCAAACTGCGGATGTTGTCGAGCGTGTATTCGCAGAAATCATGCTTGACCGTGTCCACGAGCGTGACCTGCTTGTCGAGGATAAGATAGTTGTTGTAGGACGTGCCGTTCGGCGTGACATAGCCGTGGAAATCGCGCACGGCCCAGTCTATTGCGCCGACCCAGTAAATACCCGGTTTGATTTCTACTGCACGCATAACAGCCTCCTGGTGCTGGTTTTCCCTATGTGAAACCGCGGCGACAGCGTTACTTCGCTTTGTTCTTCTTCCGGCAGGACGAGCAGTGACCGTAAAATTCGATATGGTGCCCGAGAAGAACGAAGTGCTCCGCCATGTCTTTCGGCAGCTCAACGCCGATTTTTTCCGGGATGTCGGCGATCTTTCCACACAGAACGCATATGAGATGGTGATGCCGGCTGGTATCCGGATCGTACCGTTTTCGTTCAGGATCGATCGTCAGTTCCCTGAGTTCACCCGCCCTGGTGAGCGTGTTCAGGGTATTATAGACCGTGGCAAAGGACATGGACTGGTAGCGCTTCGACACGACCCGGAATATATCTTCCGCCGAGGGATGAGAAGTGTTGCCTTCCAGATATTCCAGAATGGCGAGCCGTTGAGGGGTCCGTTTGAACCGCGTTCCCTCGTTCTTTTTTTGAATTTGTTTCATATCGTGGAGACTCATAATGCTTAGAATGATTATAATTTATATGGAGGCGGCGTGTCAAGTTTTTATTTTATTACCGGGTCATTGCCGCAGCTTGGCAGTTGCCCGTGGCTGTCGTCGCAGCAGGGAAAACAAAAACAGGCCGGTTCTCGATCCGGCCTGTTGAGAGGATTCATAGATAAAAATTCGGTTATCGCCTAAGAACACAGAGGTAACCGGGAAAAATCATGAGACCGCAGCAGGACGACGTGCCTGAATAAAATCGCCGCCTGCGGGATATTCGTCTTTCGCAGTCATGTCTTTCTGTCTGCGACTGCGCCATACTGTTTTTGCAGATATTTGGAAATCATCTCCGCTTGTTGTTGCTGCGACAGCTTTTCCCAGACACCGGACTTTTTTGCTTTTTCAATTGCTTCCCGAAAAACATCCCACTTTTCACGCTGCCCGCTCATACAGTCTTCTCCATATGCACTTCCGCAACAACAGCCTCCTTCACCGTTGCGGCCATTCGTGGTTTTCTCCGTGCCCCTTCATTTGTTAAAACCGCTCGAACTCCGCGTCCCTGCCATCGCCATTGCCCTTGCTGTTGCCGTTCTCGTTCATGGTCACCAGGACGCCTTTATGCGTTGCAAGTACCGCAGGTTTGGCTTTTGTCGCTCCGTAGCCAGGGCGGGCGATCCGGGCGGGCTTCTTTTCCGCGGCCGCCGGTCTTTGCATTGCCTGTCCACCTGCTTCATCCGCCTTGAAGAACGCGACCGTGCTCTGGAGCTGCTCCGCCTGGGACGACAGCTCTTCAGCCGTGGAAGCCATCTCTTCCGCCGCGCCCGCGTTCTGCTGCACCACCTGGTTCAACTGCTGGATCGACCCGTTGATTTGGTCCGCCCCGCTTGCCTGCTCCTTCGACGCCGCGCTGATCTCCTGCACCAGCTCAGCCGTCTTCTGGATGTCAGGAACGAGCTTCGCGAGCATGGCCCCCGCCCGTTCGGCAACTTCAACGCTCGATCCGGACAACTTGCTGATCTCTCCTGCCGCCTTCTGGCTCCGCTCCGCGAGCTTCCGCACTTCGGCGGCAACCACGGCAAATCCCTTGCCGTGCTCCCCTGCCCGGGCAGCCTCGATGGCGGCATTCAGGGCAAGCAGGTTCGTCTGGCGCGCGATCTCTTCGATGATCGAGATCCTCGACGCAATGTCCTTCATGGCAATCACTGCCTCGGACACGACCTTCCCGCTCTCCGCTGCATCGGCTGCTGATTTGAGGGCGATCTTCTCGGTCTCCCGGGCATTATCGGAGTTTTGCCTGATCGTGGCGTTCATCTCTTCCACCGATGCCGATGCTTCTTCGGCCGACGCCGCCTGCTCCGTGGTGCCCTGGGACATCTGTTCAGACGAGGCTGAGAGCTGCTGGCTCCCGGACGCTACGTTGTCAGCGGCGGTCTTGACATCGGCAACGACTCCCCGGAGCCCTTCCACCATATGCCTCATGGCGCTCAGGAGCATCCCTGTTTCATCGTTACTCCCAA
>JAJYKN010000016.1:0-5827 GCA_021788515.1 Nitrospirota bacterium
CGCCGATGATCTGGTAATCCTCATGCCCCTTCCCCGCAAGCACAACGACATCGCCCGGCTTCGCCATGTTGACGGCCGCTGCAATCGCATCATGCCGGTCGGGTATGACCAGGTAGGGGGTCTTGCCCGCGCGGTTGCTGTTCACGGCACCAGGGGTCGGGACTTTTATGCCCGAGGACGACATGCCGGCTTCAATCTCCCGAATGATCAGGGAGGGGTCCTCGGTCCGCGGGTTGTCCGAAGTCACGATCACGACATCGCTTCCCTTAGCCGCCGCCGCGCCCATCTTGGGCCGCTTGTTCCGGTCGCGATCGCCGCCGCAGCCGAAGACCGTGATGATCCTGTTCTCGGCGATTTCCCGAACGGCTTCAAGGAGCCGCATAAGCGCGTCTTCCGTATGCGCGTAGTCCACGATCACCCCATAGGACTGGCCTTCGATGACCTTCTCCATGCGGCCCGGAACGGCCTTCATGGCTTTGATGCCCCGGCCGATTTCGCCGCTCTCGAAACCCAGCGCCACCCCGATTCCAACCGCGGTCAGGATATTATAAATATTATGCCTGCCCACGAGCGGCGAATCGATTCTGATCGTCCCCTGCGGCGTCACAACATCCAGTTGGAGGCCGAAGATGCCGTGTCGTATCTCGTTTCCCGGATGCACGTCGCAGCGATCCGAGAAGCCCGTGGTGATCACCTTCGCCTGCGTCGCTGCGATAATCTCCATTGCCCGCCCATCGTCAAGATTGACCACGGCGTGCGCCTCGGGGCCGAGGCCTTTGAACAACAGCAGCTTGGCTTCAAAATACGACGCCATGGTCTCGTGGAAATCCAGGTGGTCCTGCGTCAGGTTCGTGAATGCAGCGGCAGCAAAGCTGCATCCCGTGGTCCTGCCCAGGGCCAGCGCGTGCGATGAAACCTCCATGACGCAGGTGTCCACGCCCACGCCCGTCATTTCCGAAAGGAGCCGCTGCAGATCGAGCGATTCAGGCGTCGTGTTCGGCGCCGGGTAGACCCTGTCGCCCACGCGGTAATCGATGGTGCCGATGAGGCCCGCGGTCCCTCCGGCGGCCTCGATGATGGATTTCACGAGATAGGTCGTCGTGGTCTTGCCGTTGGTTCCCGTAACGCCGATAAGCTTCAGCTTTTGCGACGGATGGCCGTAGAAGGCATCGGCAAGGAGCGCGAGCGCCCTCCGCGAGTCCTTGACAATGATCTGGACCGCGCCGATGGCGGCCGCGTCTTTGTTCTCCTGTTCAACGATAACGGCGATTGCGCCCTGCTTTGCGGCCTGCAAAACAAACTCATGGCCGTCCGAGTGAAATCCTCGCACGGCCACGAACAGGGACCCCGGCGTCACCTTCCGGGAATCATGGGCGATGTGCAGCACCTCTCTGTCCAGCGCTTCACGCGGCAGAGTTGTTGCTGTCTCCAGTACGTTCAGGAGCTGGGCGAGTTTCATTTCGTCACCAGGAGCATCCTGCCTCCCATGTCATCAGGCGCCACCTGCAGATAGGCGAGGCTCTGTTCCGCCACTGCCCGGAACACCGGCGCCGCCACCGTGCCGCCGTAGATGGAGCTTTCCGGAGTGTCGATCATCACAAGGATCACAACCCTCGGGGAGCTGGCCGGCGCGAACCCGACAAACGAGCTCACATAGTTTTTCTTCGAGTATTCGCCCGTGCGGCGGTCGATCTTCTGGGCCGTGCCGGTCTTTCCCGCCGCGCTGTACCCGGCGGGCTTTGCCTCTTGGCCCGTGCCCATATCAATCACCCGCTTCAGCAGGCCGACCACCTTGGCGCAGGTCTCTTCCGAAATGACGCGCCCCACGGGCTGGGGCCCGAATTTTTGCCCCGCTCCCCCGCCGGGGTCCACAATCTCCGAGACCGTATAGGGCTTCATGAGCACGCCGCCGTTGGCGATCGCGCAGTAGGCCGCGGCCATTTGGAGCGGGGTCACCCCGATCTCCTGGCCGATGGCGATCTCGCCGATGGACACGACGGACCACAGCCGGGTGTCCTGGAGCAGACCCGGGATCTCTCCGGGGAGGTCCACGCCGGTCTTCTTGCCGAACCCGAAGGCGGTAATATACTTGTAAAGCCGGTCTTTGCCAAGCCGGAGCGCGACCTTGATCGTACCCACGTTGCTCGATTCGGCGATCACGTCGGAAAAGGTAAGCACGCCGTTTTTGTGCGCGTCCTTGATCTCGCGGTCGGCGAGCTTGATGTACCCGGCGCTGCAATCGAGCCGTTCCAGGGGGTGGACGACGCGCTCTTCGAGCGCCGCTGAAGCCAGGACCACCTTGAATATGGAACCGGGTTCATAAGCATCCGTCACCGCCCGGTTTCGCCACTCCGCAGGCTTGTAGCGCTGCGGTTCATTGGGGTTGAACGCCGGGCGGCCGTGCCCGTTCGTCCGCACCGACAGCGCCAGGATTTCTCCGGTCTGCGGATTCATAACAATGCAGACCCCTCCCTTGGCGTGGGAGCTCGCCAGCGCGGCATCGAGCTCCTTCTCGGAGATATGCTGGATCACCTCGTCGATGGTGAGGATGATGTCATGGCCCGGCTTCGGCATGTGATATTGAAAACCGGGGCCGCCGGGAAACACCATTCGTCCCTTGGCATCCATCTCCGCAAGCATCCAGCCGTTGACGCCGCGAAGGATCTTATCGTAGGCCCGTTCCAAACCTTCGAGGCCTTCATTATCGATGCCGGCGAACCCGAGCAGGGGTCCGGCAAGGGATTTATTCGGATAAAACCGCTTCGGTTCGGCCCGGAGCTGGATCTCCGCGGAGCCCAGCTCTTTGACCTGCTCCGCCTCGGTCGGATCGACCTTGCGGCTCAGCCAGACGAAATGCTTGTCGCCGGCCAGCTTTCGCTCCAGGGTGGCCCGATCTTCATGCAGGATCCGGGAAAGCCGCCGGGCGAGCTCGCGGGGGTCGTCGATCTTCGAGGGAATGCCGTATACCGAATCGACATCGAGGCTGACGGCGAGTGCTCTGCCCATCCGGTCTAAAATAGCGCCGCGCTTGGGCACCAGCGTCAGCACCTGTTCCTGCTGCCGCTCGGCGCGTGCCGTCAGTTTTGCCCGCTCAAATACCTGGAGGTACACCAGCCGCAGGGCCACGAGCAGAAAGCCCAGGACCATGATGGCCAATATCGCAACTATTCTCCCCCGTCTTTCCATACCCGCCTACTGTTTGGGTGCGTTCCTCTTGACGATCACGATGTTTTCCTTCAACGGCCTGACCATGCCGAGACGCTTGGTGGCGATCTCCTCTATCCGTGCCGGCGACGCCAGGCTCGAGGCCTCGATCCGCAGGGACCCGTTTGCCCGTTCCAGTTCCTGCTTCTCATGCTCCAGGGCTTCGATCTGATACCCGAGACGCATGATTTTCACCTTGCCTCCGACGTACAGGAGCAGCCCGGCAATGATGCAGAGGGTAGCGACTAAGCGGCGAAACTTTCCCCGCTTGCTCCGCTCGAACACCAATGCGCCGATGCTGCCGACCCCCGAATTCATAGGATAACTCTTTTCTGGACCGAATAAAAGTTTGAAATTTCCCCGTCCGAACGCCGCGGCCCGGGATCTCATCCGGCGATTTCCTTAGTCCGGCAGCTTCTCCGCCGCCCGCAGCTTGGCGCTCCGTGCCGCCGGATTCCCCGCCACTTCATCGGGCCCCGCAATGATCGGCGGCTGCGTCAGTACCTTGAGCACCGGTTTTTTCCCGCAGGAGCACACGGGCAGTTTCGGGGGGCAGATGCAGCCCCTGGCTTCCGCCGCAAAGGCCCGTTTCACGATGCGATCCTCGAGCGAGTGAAACGTTATCACCGCGATCCTGCCGCCGGGCGAGAGCAGCGGAATCACCGCGCTCACCCCTTCGCTGAGTGCGCCGAGTTCGTCGTTCACCGCTATGCGCAAAGCCTGAAACGTGAGTGTAGCCGGATGAGTTCTCCGGGGAGGGTAGGGAGGAAATACGCTCGCAACAATGTCGGCCAGTTGAACCGTACTCGTGATGGGCCTCCGGGCCCTCGCCTTTTCTATGGCCCTCGCTATGGCGCCTGCTTTGCGCTCTTCCCCGAATTCACGGAGGATCCTCGCAAGCTCGTTCCGGGAGAGGTTGTTCACCAGATCCGCTGCGGTCTGCGGTCTGCTCGTGTCCATGCGCATATCGAGCGGTCCGTCCAGCTGGAAGCTGAAGCCCCGTTCCGGCGTCTTCAGATGAAACCAGGAAACACCCAGGTCCAGCAGCACTCCGTCTACTTTCTCGTATCCCAGCCCGGAGAGGACCTGCGGCAGATCCCGGTAATTCCCGCGCCGGATGTGCACGCGATCGCCGTATGCCGCGAGGCTCAGTTTGCTTCGCTCGATTGCTTCTGCGTCCTGATCCATCCCGATGAGCATGCCGTCGGGGGACGATCGTTTCAGGATTTCCGCCGCATGGCCTCCGGCGCCGAGCGTTCCGTCCACATATACCCCGCCGGACCGCGGGGCGATGAGATCAACGGCTTCCTTAAGCAGGACGGGTGTATGGACCAAGCTCGGGGTCAGGGGTTCGGAGTACGAAGTATTCTGTTTTGCTCTCGTTGTTTCATTTGGATTTTTACTCCCCACTCTGAACTCCGAACTCTGAACTCCGAACTTTCACAGCCCCAGCGGCAGATTCGTCGCCGGTTTTGTAATTCCGAAGCTCTTCGCGGCCTGCAGAACCGTGTCAAAGACCTGAAACTCCTCGAGAACGCCGGTGGTCCTGAAAATGTTCTTGATGTAATCGGACAGCGCAGCGAGCCGGATATCGCCGCCGAAGGACTGGAGGCGGCGCTTCTCTTCAACCAGAGACTGCAGGATCGTGAAATGGATGTGCTCCGCCGACTCAAAGTTCAGGATCAGGCCGTACGTCTCTCCCTTGATGAGCTGACCGATTATCCGGTTGATCTCAGCCATCTTGGACTGATCGACTTCGCCTTCAAGGTTCATCTGATATACTTTGAGTTTTTCATCCATGTCGTTATAGGCCCAATGCGGCAAGCGCCTCGCCGATCTTATCGCCGTTTTGGTTATTTCGTGCCTCCCACGCCTTGGCGTCCCATATTTCTATCTTGTCGATGATTCCGATGAGCATCACGTTCTTGGTGATGCCGGCGTGTTCGCGGTGCGTCGGCGGGATCAGGATGCGGCCCTGCTTGTCCAGCTCGCACTCCGTTGCCGACGAAAGCAGAAAGCGCCTGAAGTCCTTGACCTCCTGCTTCATCAGCGAAAGGGTCTTGATCTTCTCCTCAAGTCGCTCCCACTCTTCAAGCGGATAGACCGTGAGACAGCGGTCGTAGTCCATGGCAAGCACGAGCCTTCCGTCATAGCGGTCCGAAATGATGTCTCGGAATTTCGACGGCACGCTCACTCTGCCCTTGGAATCAACGGTATGTTCGAAACTGCCTCGGAACATTTCCCTCCCCATCATACCCACCGCTTCCCACTTTATACCACCTGCTGGCCAAAGTATATAATTCGCGCCGCCTAATGTCAAGAAAAATATTAGTTTTTGCGATGTTACGCGGTGGGTGAGCTTTGGCGCGATCGGATTTTTTTAGCGTGACAAGAAAGAGGGGATAAAGTAATATTACACACCATGAATTCTGATTATTTCATCACCGTTGATGAGGCCCACATCAGGCGGGAGAAAGCAAAAGCCCGTGAAATGCGGGACTCGCAGTGGTGGAAACGAAAACGTTCTTCGGGAATTTGTTATTACTGCGGCAAGACGTTCAAGCCCGCTGATTTGACGATGGACCATCTGATCCCCATCGTGCGCGGAGGGAAGTCCGTGTTC
>JAJYKN010000016.1:5837-9713 GCA_021788515.1 Nitrospirota bacterium
GGGAAACCTCGTTCCCGCGTGCAAGGAGGGCAACAGCAAAAAAAAATATCTCCTCCCCACGGAATGGGAGGAGTATCTGAACGCGCTGCAAAAAGAAAAATCATGATCCTGAAGATCCGGCGTGCCAAGTAAGCTGTCACGCCTGTTTTGTACCACGTCACCTCTGCCTCGTTATCAGCCGGCCTCCATCTCCCGCGTCCAATCCACCCGTGCCAGTTTGTTATCGTGCGACCAGCGGTACGACACAACGCCGCGGAATGCCTTCTTGATCGCCCTGCCCAGTCGCTGAGCAAGCTTTTCGTTCGTCGTGTTGATCACGATACTGCCGTGGCCATTCTCTTTGATTGACATCACCCGCTCAAGGGGGTTAAACCCGCGCGCCCGCTCCTCCTCGTTCTTGACGAGGTTCAGCAGGTCCTGTTTGTGCGGAAGTACGTAGTCTCTTTTGAGCGTCACAATGCCGCCCGGGAAGTTGTCGCGGATTTTGAGACAGGCCGGACAGACCGTGGTTGCAGTATCGGGAATGATAACCGCCGCCTCGTAGAGATCGCGGTCAGCATACCACCGCTTCTTCTTGTAAACGGAATGACACCCTTCGCAAACCGACGTCTTCTGGCTCGCGCCTCTCGGGAGATAGGGATCCGGCGTAGATGTTTTCTTTTTGTATGTCTGCTTGTAGGACCTCTCTATTTTGCCGACCATCTTCATAATGTCCGCCTCCTTCATTCCGCCAAAACTCACGCTGCCTTCAGCTCATTTCAATTTTTTTCGCTGGATCTCGGGATACTGTTTCTTGAACTCGGGGATGTTCCGCGACAGGAACATCTTAAGAGCTTTCAGCTCCGCCTGGAGGTCCCCGATCTCTTCGGCTGACTCGATTTGATGCTTTTTCAGCATGTCGGCCAGATTGGATAAGGCCTTCTCCTGGATCTTGATCCGTTCCGAACCGCCCTCATCCCCCTTGTTGTTCATGGCTCACCTCGCTTTTGATCAGGTCTTCAGTTTCATCCCAAGCTTCTGCTCCACCGACTCAAGCTTCTTTTCCATCCGTGATTTTTTTCCCCTGCGGTCGTCAATGGTAATCGTGGTCAGTGCGCGCTCCGAACCGCTCATCACGGCGTCATGACATTTTTTGATAACCGGCAGAACGGAGTCCCAGTCGCCCTCGAGCACCGTGCCCATGGGATTTGCCTTATACGTGATGCCGCTTTCAGCAACAATTTTCAGAACTTTCGCAATCTGCGGACTGATGCTCACCCCCGTGCCGATGGGAACCACGCTGAACTCTGCGAGCATGCTCATTCTGTTGCTCCTTTCTCCCCTGGTGTCTGCAGGTAACTGTGCCGTCTGCGCCGGAAAAACGATCCTTACTTTCAATTCAAGTATAGCCCCGCTTCCTGCCGAAGTAAAGGCGGGCAACGACGCGTTTTCCCATTGAAAACAATATCTGCCTGTGCCATAATCCGCGATCATCGCACCTATTTTCGACAGGGCGAAACAGAACAACGTGCCTGTTGACCATCAAGCACAAAGGCGGACCTGATGCGCCCCTTCTTCAAAATGCTCGTGTGCATTTCTGTTGTCCTGGCATACCTTCTCGTTTCCGCTGTCGTCACAATCTTGCCGGCAGGGGCCAGGCTCCGCCGCGATCTGCTGACCAGGAGCTGTTCGTTCGCCTCCCGCAGGCTGCTGGCGCTCTTGGGGATACGCGTTCATATCCGGCACGCTGAGCGCCTTCGGGAGCGAAGCTTCGGCGTGCTTCTTGTTTCCAACCACGTTTCGTATATCGATATCCTGGTCATCGCGTCACTCACTCCTTCTGTTTTTATCACCTCGGTAGAACTCGGCAGCACGCTCTTTCTCGGAATGCTCGCGCGCATGGGGGGCAGCATTTTCGTGGAGCGAAGAAAGGCATTCGGTCTCAGGAATGAAATTGCGCTGATCGCGCGCCTGCTCGCAGAAGGGTTCACCGTCGTGCTCTTCCCCGAGGGTACCACGTCGAACGGAGAGAAGGTCCGGCCGTTCAAAAATTCCCTTTTCGACTCCGCAGTGGCCGCAGGGACCGGCATTCTTCCCCTCTGTTTGCGGTATACTAACATTAACGGAGAACCCGTGACGGCCCGCAACCGGGATAACATCTTTTATTATGGCGGCGCCGTTTTTTCGCGACATTTTCGGAAATTTGTGACGCTCGAATCTGTCGATGTTGAAGTCTTGCCGCTCAAGACTATCAAGGCCCCTGCTGACGCCTCGCGAAAAGAGCTTGCGCAAGAAGCACATGACGCGATCAGCGGTTCCTATCACCGGGAATGAATCTGCTGAAAAGAGGAGGTTTACCATGAAGCGAATCCTGTTCCTGCTGACCATGACGGCGCTCATTTCTTTCGGCGCCAGTTTCGCGTCGTACGCCGGAGAGCAGAACACAGCGACAGCGAACCAGACCCAGGAAAAGAAGCAGTACGAACAAAGTATGGAGAAACGGCTCGCAAACCTCGGCAAGAAGCTCGATCTATTGCGGGCCAGGGCCGCCACCTTGAGCGAGCAGGCCCGCAAAGACATGGACCGGGACATTGCCGATGCTGAAAAGAAGCAGGAGGTCGCTTCCCGGAAGCTTCAGGAAATCCGAAAGGAGTCCTCCCAAAAATGGAAAAAGTTCGTTTCCGAAATGAACGCGGCAACCGACGATTTTGAACAAGCCTTCGAAAGGGCAAAATCACATTTCAAGGACTAAAACGAGCACAATGCCGGCGATGCGCGGCCTTGCTGCCTTTCCCCGTTTGCCTCCGGAGCGGATTCGCTTGTAAAACCCTTGACATTTCCGCCGCCAGTTGTTATTTTACAAAGCTCACCTTTTGGGCGGATTGTGAATATCAATGGACTACGCGGACGAAATAAGCAAGCGGCGCACTTTTGCCATCATCAGCCACCCTGACGCGGGAAAGACCACGCTTACGGAGAAGTTCCTTCTCTTCGGGGGGGCGATCCAGGTCGCGGGCGCGGTCAAGTCGAACAAGATCCGGAAGAGCACGTCTTCGGACTTCATGGACATCGAGCGTCAGCGAGGCATCTCCGTTGCCACGTCGGTCATGGGCTTCGACTACAACGGACTCAAGATCAACCTGCTCGACACTCCCGGTCATAAGGACTTTGCCGAGGACACCTACCGGACGCTCACGGCCGTTGACAGCGTTATTCTCGTGGTGGACTGCGTCAAAGGCGTGGAAGAACAGACCCTGCGGCTCATGGAAGTCTGCCGCATGCGCAAGACGCCGGTCATCATTTTCGTGAACAAGCTCGACCGCGAGGGTAAGAACCCCTTTGAACTTCTGGACGAACTGGAGATCAAGCTGAACATTCGCGTCCAGCCGCTCTCGTGGCCCATCAGCATGGGAACGTCCTTCAAAGGCGTCTACAACCTGTACAATAACAGCCTCTACCTTTTCCGTCCCGGCGGCGTCACCGTCGCGACCGATGTGATTGAGATCCAGGGCATCGCGGACCCGGTCCTTGGCCAGCAGCTCGGCGACTACGCCGTGCAGCTCCGCCAGGATGTGGAGCTGATCGAGGGCACGCACAATCCCTTTGACGTGAGCGCTTATCTTTCGGGAGAGCTCGCCCCCGTGTTCTTCGGCAGCGCAATCAACAACTTCGGCGTCAAAGAACTCCTCGATACGTTCACCGAAATCGCGCCCACGCCCGGGAACCGCCCTACGGACCAGCGCATTGTTCACGCCGACGAGAAAGATTTCGCCGGCTTCGTGTTCAAGATCCATGCGAACCTTGATCCGCGCCATCGCGACCGCATCGCCTTCATCCGCGTCTGCTCCGGCAAGTTCGAGCGGAACAAGATGTTCCTCCATGTGCGCCTCGGTAAAA
>JAJYKN010000017.1 GCA_021788515.1 Nitrospirota bacterium
ATCCTCCCCCGTCTCTCGTCCCGCGCTCTGCGGACTTCGTTCACAATTTCATCTTCGCCGCCAATGGCCCCCACAGGATCATTAATGGGCCAGTGAATACGTTTTATCTCCGGCGGCGTCCAGGGACAGGCCTCTGCCGCGTTATCACAGAGGGTAATGACCATGTCCATCCGGCGCAGAAGTTCGTTGTTAATGCCTTTCGAAGTCTGACCTGAAATGTCGATCCCGAGCTCGTGCATGACGGCAACCGCCCGCGGATGAACCCGCGACGGCGTAAGGCCCGCGCTGAACGGTTCAAGAATTTCCTTGCCAAGTACCCGCGCGAACCCTTCCGCCATCTGGCTCCGGCACGAATTTCCTGTGCAGAGAAACATCACTTTGATCATGATTACCTAATCCCCTTTCTTTCAACCGCAGCAGCGACTTTTTGGTTTAAGGGCAACAACCTTGCCAGATTGTTCTTTGTTCCCGAGAAAAGCATCAAGACGTTTCCTGTCCCCTGATGATAGAGTACCGTCCTGCATCCGTTCGCACACGGAAAGGATCAACATTCTTCTGAACAAGTCTTTTTCGTTCAGGCTGTAGTGAATCCATTTCCCCTGTTTGCGGTCCCTGATGACCTCCGCTTCTTTCAGGGCGCTGAGATGAAACGAAACTTTCGGCTGCACCATGTCGAGCGCTGCCGTTATGTCGCACACGCACCGTTCGCCCTGCTCCAGCAGCTTTATGATCCTGAGCCGCGTTTCGTCGGACAAAGCCTTAAATATAGTTGTCAGTTCTTCCATGGATATCTCCTCAATCAAACCTGAATTGGCTGAGATAGTTCGCGAGCTTGACCTTGTTCTCTTCGGTAATGTCCGGGCAGTCGGCGGCGCCGAGAGCGCCGTGCGTTGCCTGAGAGCAGAACATCATGCATGTGGGCTGGCCGCATTTCTTGCAATTGGTCTTGGGAAGCATCCTGTAGATCGTCAGAAAATCGGGGATGGTCTTACCGTCGTATTTCGGCGTGATCGCTGCCCTTTTTTCCCACGCATCGTTTATCTGTTCTTTCAGCCATTCCAGGATATGCCGGGCCTCTGCCTCGTCACGCAAAGCATTGACGGCTATCTTATCGCCATGAACAGAGATTAGCTTGCCGTACAACTTGAACGTCACCGACGGCGGCTCCTTGATATAGGTGTCGCCGCCCAGGGCCGCGTTCAGATAGGGCAGCGCCCCGCTGATGTCCTGATCAAGATGGGCAATGCAGTGCACCGACTGGAAGGTATTATTGCAGGTCGGCAAAAATATATCTTCCCGGTATCCGGTAAGCAGCATGGCCGTCTCCTTGTCTCAAGCTTTAGACTTGATCAGTTCTTTCACCTTCTCCAGGCTCGGCAGCGGCTTGCCGGAATGTCTGATCTTCCCGTTCACGATAAGACCGGGCGTTGAGAGAATACCGTGCATGGCGATCTGGCCGATGTCGGTGATCTTCTCGATCTTCGCCTCGATGCCGAGTTCCTTCACGGCGGTTTTTGCCAATTCCTCCATTTTGAAGCAATTTGAACACCCGGGGCCAAGTACTTTGATTTCCATTATTCGCCCTCCTCTTTAACTTTCTTGAACTTTAATTGCAGCACTGGAATTCGCGGACCTGTCTGCGGCGGCTTCAACTTGAACAAATAGGCGGCAGCAGTAATGCCCGCCCTGACGATCAAATCCGCCGGGATCGCTTCATGGGTATCACCGCCGTATTCTACTGTCCTGCATTCCGCGTCGCCGCACGTTTCGCAGCATTTGCTCTGGCCGGTTTTCGCTCCAAGCCATTCTTCGAGCGTTTTCTTGGCGATAAGGATCTTATTGGACTGCAGCACATCCTTTTTGAAGCTCTCAGGAGCGATGGCTTTCTTTACCAGGCTGGCAACGACGCCGGATGGATTGAGAACGTGGTTGAGTTCCTGAACAGCCTTTTCGACCTCCTGCTCCGTGGAGCCGCATCGGGGGCAGGTCTGCTTCTGTTCATCAAGCAGCCGTTGCCATTCGATAACAAGCGTCTTCATCTCTGCTCATCTCCTACAAGATTGCGTTGAACAGATATCCCACTCCGATGATCGTGACCGTCATGATCGCTACAAACACGACAAGGAGCTTGATCTTGAGAACTTTCCGGAGGATGATCATCTCGGGAAGCGAAAGCGCCGTGACCGCCATCATAAAAGCAAGCACCGTGCCCATGCTCATGCCTTTTTCCATAAGCGCATAAACGATGGGGATCACGCCTGCGGCGTTGGAGTACAACGGCACCCCGAGCGCAACAGCAATAGGAACTCCGAAGGGATTTTGCGGACCGGCATATTTCACCAGAAAATCTTCAGGCACATATCCGTGGATGAATCCGCCGATAGCAATGGCGACGAATACATAGGCCCAAACTTTTTTCAGGATATCCGTCGTATTTTCCCGGGCGTACACAAGACGATCCCTGAAAGTTTGCTTTGCGATGTCGACAGCGGCACCCAGGGATTTGATCTTATAGACATACTCCTCAACCCATTTTTCAAGCTTCAGTTTCCCGATGATCATGCCGGCGATGATTGCGACAAGAAGACCGGTCCCCATATAGATCAGCGCGATCTTCCAGCCGAAAAGCCCCCACAGGAGCACCACCGCAACTTCATTCACCATGGGCGATGAAATAAGGAAAGAGATGGTAACGCCAAGAGGGACCCCTGCTTCGATGAAGCCAATAAAGAGCGGCACTGCGGAGCAAGAGCAAAAGGGCGTTACAATGCCCAATAAGGCGGCGAGAATATTACCAATAAACTCTCGTTTATGGGTTAGGATGCGTTTCGTCTTTTCCGGGGGGAAGTAAGACCGGATGACGGAAATGATAAAGATAATGACGGAAAGGAGCAGAAAGATCTTAATTGAGTCATAAATGAAAAATTCCAAGGCTCCGGAAAGCCGACCCTGTTCCATGCCAAGAAGCGAATAAACAATGTACTGCGAGAAATCCTTGAGCATCCCAACCTCCATATATAAATTATTCTTTATATATTAGTAAAGGGAAGCATTTTTGTCAAGGAGATTTTTCGACCGTTGTTACTTCAGGTCTCATGGAGGAGTGTTCTATGATGCGGGATTCTTCAAAACAGGCCGTGAGATGAACGAACATTTCGTGAGCAGGGCATTTCTCTATCCGCCGATCTGTGACATGGGTGGCATGGCAGGATGGAGTAAAGAACCTTCATGCGTGCAAAGCACGGCGAACGGGGTTGGAGAAAACAGCAGTGCGATAAAGGGTTTCCAGTTCGTCGTCCGATGCGCCGCTCCTGAGAGGGGTTTTAATGTCCACTGCGGTTTCTGAGAAAAGACAATACCTGATCTTCCCGAACCCGGCGTATACAAGTGGCCAGTTCGTTCTTTAAGTCATAACCTTTGGCCCTGTCTTTGTTAGAATTTTTCAAACTCGGAGTCCTTTCCGTTTCCCCCGTGACCTTCATACCTGGTATCGATGTCCGCATGCCTAGCTCCTGCAGCCGCTTTGGCGCCACGGCTTACGAGTCTGTCAATCTGGATAAGATGCGTCGAACCGGCAGGTTTCTTCACAGCCGCCCCCTCTTCTTCGGTCACTTTGAAAAACGACACCATATCCAGGAGCTGCTCCGCCTGTGACGAGAGATGCTCTCCCGTCGACGACATTTCCTCAGCTGCCCCTGCGTTCTGCTGGATTATCCGGTTTAATTGTTGAATAGCGCTGTTGATTTGGTCCGCCCCGGATGTCTGTTCCTTGGAGGCCACGCTGATCTCCTGCACCAGTTCCGCAGTCTTCTGGATATCGGGAACTAGCTTGCTGAGCATAACGCCGGCCTCATCAGCAACGGCGACGCTCGACGAGGAAAGCTCGCTGATATCTTTTGCCGCAGTCTGGCTTCGCTCGGCAAGCTTCCGTACCTCGGACGCCACCACCGCGAAGCCTTTTCCGTGCTCTCCCGCACGGGCCGCCTCAATTGCAGCATTGAGCGCCAGGAGGTTCGTTTGGCGGGCAATCTCTTCAATGATCGATATCTTTTGAGCAATCTCTTTCATAGCCGATAAGGTCAAGGAAACCGCTTTGCTGCTCTCCTGCGCGTCCTTCGAGCTTTTCAGGGCGATCTTTTCGGTCTGCATGGCGTTGTCTGCGTTCTGCCTGATCGTAGCGTGCATTTCCTCAATCGACGACGACGCCTCCTCCGCCGAGGCTGCCTGCTCAGTCGAACCCTCGGACATATGGCTGGAGCCGGCGGCAATCTGCGCCGATATCGAAGCGTTCTCGGTCGCGCTCCGGCGGATATTGATAATCAGTTTTTCGAGATCATCGGCCATTTTGTTGATCGCCTGCGAAAGCGTGCCGAGCTCATCCTTCGATAGGGCCGGGACCCGTTGCGACAGGTCCCCCGCCGCGATGTTCGAGGCCACCTTCACCGATTGCGTAGCGGGAATAACAACCATTCTATGGATCATGCCGTACACGACGGATGAAAGAACGATGATGATGCCGATGCATGCCCCAAGCATTAAGATCACCATATTCCGCACATATGCCTGGACTCCCACCCGCGAAAACCCCATGTTAACGGTACCAATCTTTGCTCCGTCAAGTTCGATGTCCGTCGCTATAGCAAGCACGTCCAATTGCCTTTTCACCTTCCCGGCAAGGGCCGCCACATCGTCCGAACCTTCCTTCTCAACGATTCTTTTTACCTCGGGATCGTCCACGTTAAAACTGGCACGGACGGTGCTCAATACCGTTCCCGAGGCATCGGCGATATACGTGTAGAGCATTTCTTTCGATTTGACAGCATCGGAAGCAAGACCGTCGAGCTTTATGATGTCTTTATACAGAAGAGGGTCGGTCCCGGCCTTGCCGAGGAACAACCCGAGCTCCCTGCCGCGGTTCTCGAGATGCTGATACTGGTTTTCCATGAGCATTCTCGTCAGGAACACCGTCCCGATGACCGCGACTACGGTAAAGACTCCGGCGAGCGCAGCAACGACCTTGAGTCCCACGCTGGCGTTTATTTTTTCTCTCAAATTGATCATCATACTATTTTTCAGCGCAAAAAAAGCGCTGTTCGATCTCCTTCCCGTACAAGTACCTGAAAAACGTATCGTCAAGCGCCTACCCCCGGCCGCGAGCGCCGGGGATGAGTGTTCTCACAAAGCACCATAACTCTTATTTCATCTTCGCCAGCCATGTATCCATTTCGCGCACCGTGTTGTAATCGGAATCTTTCGGCACGATAAACTTGTCAACCATAATGCCGGCGAGGATGGCCTTGCCCTCAGGATCGTTTTGCATATTCAGAAAAATATTTTTCAGCTTATTTTTCAGCGCCGGGTCCATTCCCTTTCTGACTACTATCGGTGGGATCCCGTATGCGGGCGATTTTCGGATGATCCTGGTCTGCGAGGTATATATGGGGTTCGTTTTGACCGTATAATCGTAGATCAAACTGTCGATGCTCGCGCCGTCCACCATCTTTTTTGCCACAGCCTCCACGGACCTGTCATGGCTCCGGGTATACAGGACCTCACCGAAGAACTTTTCCGGAGACATGTGGAACTCCTTGCTGACCATATACGTCGGCACAATCTTGCCGGTATTGGACTTTGGGTCCGTAAAAGCGAACTTCTTCCCTTTTAATCCGACCAGGTCCTTGATGGGGCTGTTCTTATTCACAATGATGTACGCGTGATAGAACGGCTGGCCGTAGGACTGGGGCGCCACGAGGAGCTCCGCGCCGAACTTCGCGTGGTCTTTCACATAGGTACCCGCGCAAACGAACGCTACCTGCACTTCTCCGCGCTCGAGCATACCGTCCATCTCATCATAACTTTCCTTCTGCACCATTTCCACGGGGCTGCCGAGCTTGCCGCCGATATACTCAATGAGCTGCTTGTAATATTTGACTGTTTCCTGCGGGGAGACCATCGCGGCAACGCCGATTTTGACCGGTTCGGCTGCAAGCGCGACGGAAACCGTCACCCACATTAAGATCAATCCGGTAGCAACAATTTTCTTCATCATGGTTCCATCTCCTTTGGTCTTTATTTTCGCATTTCGCTGATTTAAATAAAACTGATTCTGCAAAACTCGATTTTTCCTCCTGATGCCGGAATGCCGTTTATCCCCCCCTTTATGATGAAATAATCCGGGTATTTCGTGCTTGACTGTGCAATATTTTGCAATATTTATACCCATACATAAAGATAAATATAGATCATTAAATCAATGGGTTAATTTATTAGGCAAGAAATTTAACCGACTGGAAATCAGACACCGCCGAAATCCATGCAGCCAAAGTTTGTCATCTGTTGTGTTGTTTGTTTATCCGCAGATCTGCTACATGGAGAACGTGGCAGGATGGTTTGGACATGTCAACGACGTTACGGACAGACAACTTACCGGCACGCATCGGGAATGACTGATAGTGGCTAGTCCCGATGACTTCACTATTGATCGCGACTGTTTTCTTCAGATTTGTTTTTATCACCATGTCTTCTTGAATATGCTCCAATCTGTTATAGCGATCAACTCTCCAGGATGTGTAAATACTTCAAGTACGATTCCTGTCCAGAATAGCTCGGATTTTCTTCAACAGATCCTTCAGTGAAACCGGCTTCTGCAAGAATTCCGTACCCTGCTCAAAGACACCCCTGTCCTGTATGAGCTCCCGCGCATAGCCGCTGAAAAAGATGGTTTTTATTTCCGGACTCATACGTTTTATTTCCTCGTAAGCAGCCCTTCCGCTCTTTTTCGGCAGGATAACATCGAACAGGAGCAGCTTAATCCGGTCCTGGTTATCCTTGAACTTCCTTACCGCATCCTCACCGTCGACAGCTTCGATAACCATATAGCCGTAATCAGCAAGCATCTCCTTTGTGAGCGTTCTGACCGTCGCGTCATCCTCCGCAATGAGCACGGTTTCCGCGCCCGTCGGCAAGGATTCCGACGGTTCGACCACCCCTTTCTCAACTACTTGCTCGGTAAGAGGAATGTAAATATTGAACTTCGCTCCTTTTTCCACTTCACTGAGGCATTCCATAAAACCTTTATGCTGCTTTACAATACCGAAAGCAATCGACAGCCCGAGCCCGGTGCCCCGGCCGAGTTCCTTGGTCGTAAAATAGGGCTCGAATATCCGTTGCCTGATCGCTTCATCCATTCCTGTACCGGTGTCCTTGACAGTGATCATGGCGTACCCGCCCGGTTCGCCGAAACCATGGGTTGCGATGAAACGGTTGTCCATCGGGGTCCGTCCTGTCTCAATCGTCAGGTTGCCGCCCTGGGGCATAGCGTCACGCGCGTTCGAGGCAAGGTTCATCAGAACCTGTTCGATCTGTCCCGCATCGGCATTAACAATCAGATCTTCCGAAGCGGCTGACACCTTGAATTCGATGTCCTCTCCGATGATCCTTTCGAGCATCTTTCTGAGGTCCATTATGATGCCGTTGACATTTACCGTCTTCAGATTCATCACCTGTTTCCTGCTGAAGGCAAGAAGTCCTGAGGTAAGACGGGCCGCGCGATCACCCGCTGCGAGCATCTGCTTCAGCTGTGGGAAAGAAGGATCATCTTCCCTCATCCTTATCTGCATGAGGTTCCCATAGCCTATGATAGCGGTGAGGATATTATTGAAATCATGCGCTATGCCGCCGGCGAGCGTGCCTATCGCCTCCATCTTTTGGGCATGCCGCAGTTGTTCTTCGAGCTTCCGTACCTCTGTTATATTGTTCAATGTCTCAATAACGGCGATAACAGCCCCGGATTCATCCTTTATGGGATATGAACGCGTCTCGATATAAACCGGATTTTTCTCGCTGTCGTAGTGAGTATGGATTGCCAGGGAAGGAGCCCCCGTCCTATAGGTGCGCGCGGGAGCGCATTCCTCCCCGGCCAGGTAGCAGGGCTTGTCCCGGTGATGCGAAACTTCGTAGCAGTGTTTGCCAAGGATTTTATCCGTCTTGCACTTGACTTGCCTGCAGTATGCCTTGTTTGCGGAAATGATCCTGTAGTCGGGGGCGATGACGATGAATCCCTCGTCAATGCTTTGGAGGATGTTTTGCATGAACGCCTCGCTCTTTTGCAAGGCGCGGTCGGATTTTTCCAACTCCAATAATGTTGCTTTGAGCGATTCCGCCGTTTTCTCCTGCTCGGTTATGTCTCTCAAAACTTCGATCATCTGTACGACATGACCGTCAGCGTCCCTTATCGGCGAGGCGGTTATGCCAAATATCTTCTTTTTTTCTTCGGTGCAGCAGTGCTTATGCGTGACATGCAACGGTTTGCCTGTTGCGAAGACTTCACGATGGGGGCATATTTCCGGCGGCGCACAAGGCACCGGGCAGTTATGGGATATTTCGTGACAGTTTTTGCCGACGACCTCATCAGGACTCACGTCGCAGAGCTCGAGCGCCGCTTTGTTGACAAAAACAATTTTGTAGTCCCTGTCGATGATCAAAACAGGGTCGGCAATGGCGTTCAGAACGTCGTTCATATTCAGTCCCGCATCTTCAGGCATTGTTATTCTTCTGTTCTTGCGCGTATTGATGGTAATCGCATTTTTTACAATGACCGACCTTTTGCACAAAGCTGCTTTGCGGAGAGCCGCCGCAAATCGTACCGCAACAAGCCAGCATAACTGTGGTGACATCATGTTCAAGCTTTGGAAAGACAGGAAGGTAGACCCGTTACGAATTAAGAGCATGCTTGCGGATATTCGCCTGCTTTCACCGCCGGCCAGCACGATCCCGGTCATTTCAAAATTTACCCCCTAAGTGTCAACTTAGAACCCGTCGGCTTTATTACGTTTTCATCAGATCCGCAGACGCCGGTTTTTTCGGCCTGCCGAATACCCGCGCGAAGAGGATGCCGAGTTCGTACAGCAGGTAGATCGGGACGGAGAGGATCGTCTGGTTAAATACGTCCGGGGTAGGCGTCAGGATCGCGCCGAGAATAAAGGCGCCGAGAAAAGCGAACTTCCGGTACTTCGACAGGACAGCGGGACTCACGATGCCCATGCGGCTCAAGAGAACAATGATGAGAGGAAGCTCGAAAACAATCCCGCTCGCCAAGAGGAACTTCAGGACGAAATCGATGTAATCGCCGATCCTGAGGATCGCGATCAGGTTCTCGGTCTTATAGGTCAATAGAAAGGGAACCGCGACCGGCAGCAGCACAAAAAAACAAAAGAGGACCCCGGCGGCAAAGAACAAGGTGGAAAACACAACGAAGTATCCGATATACCGGCGTTCTTTCAGGTGCAAGGCCGGTGAAAAAAATTTCCAAAGCTCACGCATGACGAAGGGGAACACCAGCATAAGACCCGCAATCAGCGCGATCTTTAAGTGCGACCAGAAAGGCTCTATCAACGTGGTGTAATGCAATTTTTGCGGGACCGCGTTCGGGACGGCGGAATAAAAGGGAAAGGTGCTTTTCAGCATCACCTTCGTGTTCATCGGCCACAGAAGCGCGCTCAGGATGTTCTGGGAATAGTTAAAGCACACGCCGAAGCCGATGGCGATCCAAATGACGGAGCGAACGATCCTTTTTCTCAGTTCCTCCAGATGTCCCCAGAACGACATCCTCAGATCTTCTTCAGGCATTCCCCTTGTTCTCC
>JAJYKN010000018.1:0-769 GCA_021788515.1 Nitrospirota bacterium
GGTGCATGCACGGGTGAAGGAGACAAGAAGCAAACAAACGATGCCGTTCCTGTGGTAGTCGGGAGGGTCCAAAAGGTGCAGGAGCGCGAAACGATATCGGTGAGCGGGACGATCTCCACCCCAAACTCACCGGCAGAGGTGTCGTTTCTTGTTTCAGGCAAAGTTATCTTCGTCGGGCCGCGGGAGGGGGATTTTGTAAGAAAGGGCCAAATTCTCGCACGGATAGATCCGACCGATTACCGGCTGGCGCTGGCGGCGGCCAAGGCGCAAACAGACGCGGCGGAAGTCGCATTTAAACGCGCCGAGGATGAGTACCGGCGGATGAAAATGATGTACGACTGGAATAGTCTGGCCCCGAACGATTACCAAAAATACAAAGCTGCGTTTGATTCCGCCGCCCAGCAGTACGAGCAGGCCGTTGCATCGGAAAAGCTGTCCCGGAAACGTCTTACGGATGGGACTCTATGTGCGCCCACCAGCGGCTACATCGCGAAACGGCTGATAGAGCCGGGCGATACGGCTACTCAGGGGCATCCCGTGTTTGAAATAGTCCAGATGGATCCCGTGGAGGTGAATGTCGGCGTGCCGGAAACGGACGTACACCTCGTGAGGATCGGGCAGAAAGCGGCGATTACGGTCCCCGCCCTCCCTGGGAAGTCATTTGAGGGCACGGTTCGCATCATCAACGTTTCCGCAGATCCCAATAGCCGAACCTACATGACAAGGATTACCGTGGCAAATCCCGAACATTTATTGCGCGTCGGGATGG
>JAJYKN010000018.1:779-9536 GCA_021788515.1 Nitrospirota bacterium
GGCTGAAGCAAGCATCCGCGGGGACCGGACGGTATCCATGATGACGCTCCCGGGGGATGTGGTGGTGCGTGACCCGCAGGGAGCGACGCAGGTATTCGTCTACTACCCCGACCAGAAGCGCGTGTATGCCAAGCGCGTGGAAATCGGAGCGGCCATAAATAAGGACGTCCAGGTAAAGAGCGGACTTTCCGGTGATGAGCTGATAGTTCTGGCCGGACAGATGAGACTCAGAGACGGGTCTGTCGTATCAGCTACAGAGCAACACAGGGGGCCTGAAGCCACGTTCGGGGGAGGAGCTTCAAAGTGAACCCGATAAAGTTTTCTCTCCGCTACCCTACCGTAACGCTGATATTGACGGCAATGATTGTAACCGTCGGTGTTCATGCATTCCTGAAAATGCAGCGGACGGAAGATCCGAGCATTACAATCAGAACCGGGCTTGTGGCCGCGATGTACCCGGGAGCGACCTCCGAGCAGGTGGAAAAGCAGGTAACAAAAACCCTTGAAAAACATATCTTCAAATTCCCCGAGGTTCGGAAGGAAAAGACCTATTCTACAAGCCGTCCGGGCCTGGTCATCATCAACGTCGAGCTGGAGGACAACGTAAAGAATGCCGACCAGTTCTGGGCAAAGCTGCGCAATGAGTTGAACGTGGTTCGCAACACCGAGCTTCCTTCTGGAGTGATGGGCCCGGTGGTCGATTCCGATTTTGGCGATACCGTAGCCATGCTGATAGCCGTCCACGGCAAACGGTATGGATACCGCGAGCTGCGCGATTTCGCAGACACGATACAGGACGAAATGCGCACCGTCCGGGAAGTGGGGAAGATTGCTACCTACGGAGAACAGAAAGAGGAGATCTGGATAACCGGCAGCCTCGAAAGGATGGCACAGTATTTCGCCGACCCGCGCCAGGTGGTGAACGCCCTAATGCAGCGAAATGTCATCGAAAGCGCAGGACATTTCGAGGCCGACGAGTCGAAGGTCCCCATGAGGACCACCGGGGTATTCAACACTGAAAATGAGATACGAAACGTGCTCGTAGACGTTTCCAAGGATGGTCACCCGGTATACATCAAGGATTTTGCCAACGTGGAGCGCCGGTATCAGGAACCGACGTTCATGGTGCGTTACGACGGCGACCCTTGCCTACTCCTCTCCGTAGAGATGCAGAAGGGGAAGAACATCGTCGAGCTTGGCGAACAGCTGGATAAAGTATTCCAGCGCCTCAAGGTGCTTCTCCCCCCGGACGTTCAACTGGACCTGGTTGCCGACCAGCCGGGGGTCGTCAAGGAGCGGATCACGCACCTGTCGCGAGAGTTCCTTTTAGCCATCGCTTCGGTCATTTTGGTTACGATCATACTCCTCCCCTTTCGGGTCGCTCTCATCGCCGCCCTGGCCATACCGGTAACCTTGTGCGGCACCCTCGGAGCCATGAACGCTGCCGGGATAGCCCTGCATCAGGTCTCTATCGCGGCGCTCATTGTGGTCCTCGGGATCGTGGTGGACGACGCCATCGTGATAGCCGACAACTACGTCGAGCTCCTGGACCGGAAGGTGCCGCGGAGCGAGGCGGCCTGGAGATGTGCCACTGACATGCTGGTGCCGGTGCTTACTGCGACCGTAACGATCATCTCCGCGTTCCTGCCGCTCCTGATCATCACAGGCTCTGTCGGCGAGTTCATCATGGCGCTCCCCATCACGGTGGCGATCGCGTTGGCGACGTCCTTCCTCGTGGCGATTATGCTGACCCCGCTGCTCTGCAGAACATTCATCAAGAAGGGGCTGCACGAGCATGAAGCCGTAGAGGCTCACGGGAAGGAGAAGAAGACGCTCCTTGACAGGCTCCAGGAGAAATATGGGATATTGATCAACATCTTCATGAAAAGGAAGTGGCTGGCCTTCACTCTCGGGGTGTGTGCGTTTGCATTAGGTGTCATGCTCTTTGCATTCGTGCCCCAGCAGTTCTTCCCTTCCGCCGAGCGCAACCAGTTCGTGATTGATGTCTGGATGCCGCAGGGAACGCGCATCGAGGCCACCGACGCAGTCATGGGCCGAATCGAAAAAGTCCTGGGTTCAAGTAAAGGAGTCGTCCACTACGCCACCTTCGTCGGTCAGAGCGCCCCGAGATTCTACTACAACGTCAATCCTCAGCAGCCCGACGGCGCCTACGGCCAGTTTATCGTCAACACCGCCTCTGTCAAGAATACCGACCGGCTGGTAAAGGAGTTGCGCCGTTCGCTGACCGCTTTGGTCCCTGAGGCGATGGTGATCGTGAAAGAACTTCAGCAGGGAGCCCAGATGGAGTCTCCCATAGAGGTACGCATCTCCGGCGACGACATCGACGAACTGAAGCGGCTGGGAGAAAAGGTCCAGGGCATTCTGGAGAGCGACCCCTCATCGCAATATGTGTACAGGGACTACTTCAACGATTCTTATATGGTCGATTTAAACGTCAATGACGAACTGGCAAACCGCCTCGGAATTACCGAAGCGTCCGTGTCGCAAACCCTGTCAGGAGCATTCGACGGTGCTGCGGTGAGCACCTTCTGGGAAGGGGACCGCGCCGTCACCATCAAGCTGCGACTCGACCCCTCGTCCCGATCTAAGTTCGCGGACATCGGGAACACCTATCTGGACTCGGAACTCACCCGTGCCAGGGTACCGCTCCGCGCCGTTGCCACACTGTCACCTGAGTGGCAGACAAGCAGGATAGTCCGCAGAAACGGCGTGCACACCCTGACGGTCCGCGGGTTCGTGAAGCCGGGGTACTACGCTTCGCAGCTTCTGGAGAAGGCAATGCCGCAGATCAATGCCCTGAAGCTGCCGCCGGGCTACCGGATCTACTACGGCGGGGAGAAGGATAACCAGGGCGAGACTTTCCCTCAGATGGTGATCGCCCTGGGCATCAGCCTGCTGGCGATCTTCCTCGTCCTGCTCGTGCAATTCAGAAGCATCTCTGAGCCTCTTGTGGTGATGGCATCGATCCCGCTGATGCTCTTCGGGGCAATATTGGGTCTCATCATCACCCGTAATCCCTTCGGTTTCACCGCGTTCATGGGGCTGATAAGTCTGTGCGGCATCGTCGTAAGGAACGGCATTATTCTGGTCGACTACTGCAACGAGCGACTCGCCGAGGGGGAACCCCTGGAACAGGCCGCGCGGGACGCGGGGGCGCGGCGGATGCGGCCCATCTTCCTGACTACGATGGCTGCCGCAGTCGGGGTAACGCCTATGATCCTCTCCAGGTCCAGCCTATGGAGCCCGCTTGCGAGCGTAATTGCCGTAGGGTTGATATGTTCCATGTTTTTTACCCTGCTGGTAATTCCCGTCCTGTATGTGGTTGTCAAATCAAGAACGTTCAAGTCTTCCGCTCCTATCCTCGCTATTATCGTATGTTGTACACTTTTTGGGGCAGGACAGGTTTCAGCGGAACCGTTAAAGCTGTCCCTTCCTGAAGCTGTTGATCTGGCACTCAAACAGAATACCGCGCTGAAAATTTCCCGGGCGAAAGTTCTTGAAAACCAGGAGCGCATTGTATCCGCAAAAGCTAAATATTTTCCACTATTATCAAACGAATCGTCATACGTCGGCGTTTCCAATCGCCGACAAATTATCGTCCCTGCAGGCAGCTTGGGCACGGTTCCGGGGGTGGGACCGTTCCCGACTCAAGACATCCCGATCGATCAAGGGTCGTCCACGATACTGCTCGCAGCCACGAAACTGACTCAGCCGCTAACGCAACTTTTCAAAATCCATGAAGCCAACCAAATCGCAAAGGCTGAGCATAAGATATCAGAGTCGGATAAGCGAAAGGCCGAACTTGAAATCATTTTCGGTGTGCATCAACTTTATTATGGATTGCTGATCGCTCAAAAACAGAAAGATGCGGCGCAAGCCGCCTTGAACGCTGCGCAGGAAGGATTACGCGAAAGCGAAGATGCCGTCAGATCCGGTAATGTGCTTGATGTTGTTGAAACAGGAAGCCGGGTGCAATTCCTCCAAAACAGGCAACTTCTGCTTGCGGCTGAGAACCAGATTTCCGATACGACATCAGAGTTGAATGATCTTCTGGGGTTGCCTCTGGAAACAGTGCTGGATCTGGCTGATATCGATGAATCGTCCCCTGCTCCACAAGCCCTCAAACATTATCTTCAGGAAGCGCTGTCCAACAACCCGGAACTGCAGGCGGCAAAGGACAATGTGGAAAAGGCAAACCATGCTGTCAGCGCTGCCCGCGATGAGTATATCCCCGATGTCAGTCTGTTTGCGAGCCATGCCTATCAGCACGGCGCGCCGTTCCTTACGAATAACGTCGGGATATTCGGTTTACAGATGACATGGAATATTTTCGATTGGGGGAGCCGTAAGGGTGTCGTTGGTCAGCGGAGGGCCCAGCTTATTCAGGCCCAAGAAAATGTAAAACGGTTAGAAGACAGCATCACGGTTGAAATCACCAAGGTTTATCGAAAGCTGGAGCGGACTAAGCTGATAGTGGAAGCTGCCAGCGAAGTAGTTGTGCTGCAAAAAGAGAATCAGCGACTAAGCGCCAAACAACTGGAAGCCGGGGTCATTAAGAAAGCACAATATGCCGAATCGGTTGCAGCACTCAAGAAAGCTCAATGGGAAGAGCTCCAAGCTACTTTGGGATACCGACTTGCCCTGGCAGAACTCGACCGGATCGCCGGCCGGTTCAACTATTGATGAGTAAAGAAGGTTCTGGGCGGAGGCGTATAATCTTCAAAGCGGATGAAAAATGCTCTTTTGATAGATGATGATTTCGATAAATGAAGTGAATCCTAAGGGAGGTTGGGAGGAAAAGAAAATGGATTCTGATTGGAAACCTGATGACAATGACGTAAAGAAGGTGTTGGAGGCCCATAGCTTAGTGCCGGAGGGCCCGCTTCTGGATGAGGCATTGGCACTTACCTCCCTTTATGCTGACACGATACGGCAAATCCTCGATGAACTTCCCGATTCAGTCAACAGGGAAAAAGCTGTCCTGGCTATCATTGAAGAGGGTCTCATGGAGGACGGTATCATTCCCAGCAAGCATGAGAAAAAATTCGAAATGCCTTTCCTTGAAGAGCTTCTCATGCGGGAAGGTATCATTCCCAGAAAAGGAGGCCCCGATGGGACAAAGAAGTGAAAAGAGACAGGGTATCAAGAGAGATACCGGTCATGCCGATGTCTCCCCGGCCCGCGAATCACACGAAGACATACGGACGGGAACGAGCGCTGTTGCGCTGAAGCAGGCTATTCTTGACAATCTTAATTATCTTCAGGGGAAAATTGCGGAACTGGCAACGAAAAAGGATTGGTACATGGCGGTTGCCTATACTGTGCGTGACAGGATGATCGAGCATATTATGCGGTCGCTGAAAGAGTTGCGGCGGCCCGAAGTGAAAATTGCCAGCTATCTCTCGGCAGAGTTCCTTACGGGGCCTCATCTGGGGAATAATCTCCTGAATATTGGCCTGACGGACCGTGTACGGGAAGCGCTGAAAGAACTTGGCCTGGAATTGGAAGATCTGCTGAACCAGGAGGAAGAGCCTGGGCTCGGCAACGGCGGCTTGGGCAGGCTTGCTGCCTGTTACATGGACTCGCTTGCATCCCTGAACGTGCCGGCGATCGGATATGGCATACGCTATGAGTTCGGCATTTTTGATCAGGAGATCCGTGACGGATGGCAGGTCGAAAAGACCGACAAGTGGCTTAGTCTGGGAAACCCCTGGGAGATCTGCCGGCACGAGATCGCTTATTACGTAAATTTCGGCGGGCGGACTGAGCAATACCGGGACGACGAGGGCCATTTCAGAGCACGCTGGGTACCGGAGCGAGTCATAAAAGGAATAGCCTACGACACAGCGGTTCCTCCCTATCGGGGCGAAGGAGTGAACCTGCTCAGGCTCTGGAAATCAGAAGCTGTGGAGTCCTTCGACTTTCAGGCATTTAATGTCGGAGATTACTATAAGGCAGTGGACGAGAAGGTGATTTCGGAGACAGTGAGCAAGGTCCTCTATCCCAATGATGAGCCTGAGATAGGAAAGACCCTCCGCCTCGCGCAACAGTATTTCTTCGTCTCCTGTTCCCTTCAGGATATGATCAGTATACTGATGCTCCGGGGAAAAAAGATCGAGACGTTCCATGAAAGCTTTGCAGTCCAACTGAACGATACGCATCCTTCCATTGCGGTTGCAGAACTGATGAGGCTTCTTATTGACGAGCATCTTATGGACTGGGAGGAAGCCTGGAAGATAACGCAGCAGACCATGGCGTATACCAACCATACTCTTTTGCCAGAGGCGCTAGAAAAATGGTCCCTGCCGCTTTTCAGCCGGTCGCTCCCGAGGCATCTGGAGATAATCTACGAGATCAACCGCAGATTTCTTGAGGAGGTCCGTCTCACATTCCCCGGCGATGACGGGCGACTTGCCCGTCTGTCCATCATAGATGAAAGCGGGGAGAAGTACGTGCGGATGGCGCATCTCGCCTCTGTGGGAAGCCACCGTATCAACGGCGTGGCAGCTCTGCACAGCGATCTTCTGACAAAGACCGTCTTAAAAGACCTTTACGACATTTATCCGGACCGGTTTATGAACGTGACGAACGGTGTGACCCCGCGGCGCTGGATAGCGTTGTCCAACATGGGGCTCACGGAGCTGCTCACGGCGAAGATCGGCGACAGGTGGATCAAGCATTTCGAAGATGAGATCAAAAAGATCGCAGCCTTTGCCGATGATCCCGGATTTCTGCAGAAGTGGGCGAAGATCAAACAGAGCAATAAGTCCAGGCTTGCCTCGATCATCAGGGAAAAGACCGGCATCACAGTTGACCCTGATTCGCTTTTCGATATCCAGGTGAAACGCATCCACGAGTACAAGCGGCAGCACCTGAACGTGCTGCACATCATTACGCTTTACAATCGCATCAAAAAAACGCCCGGCAAAAAGATCGTGCCCCGCACCTTCATCTTCGGCGGAAAGGCCGCACCGGGCTATTTCATGGCGAAACTGATCATCAAGCTGATCAATTCAGTCGGCGAAGTGGTGAACAACGACCCTGATGTGGCGGGAAGACTGAAGGTCGCGTTCTTTCCGGACTTCAATGTGAAGAACGCCCATAATGTGTACCCTGCCGCAGACCTCTCGGAACAGATATCTACTGCCGGCCTGGAAGCCTCAGGCACCGGAAACATGAAATTTTCGATGAACGGTGCCCTTACCATCGGGACCCTTGATGGCGCTAACGTCGAGATCCGCGAAGAAGTAGGGCCTGAAAACTTCTTTCTCTTTGGCCTGACTGCATCGGAAGTCCGTGACCTGAAGGCTAAGGGTTACTGTCCCCGGAACTATTACGATTCAAACGCCTACCTCAGGGAGGCGCTGGATCAGATCGGTTCAGGCTATTTCTCGCGGGGGGATGCGGAACTCTTCAGACCTCTTGTGGACAATCTTCTGAACCACGATCCTTTTCTCCTTCTGGCCGACTATCAGGCATACATCGACTGTCAGGATCAGGTAAGTTCCGCCTATCGTAACCAGAAGCGCTGGATGCGGATGTCGGTGCTCAATGTGGCCGGCATGGGGAAGTTTTCTTCTGACCGTTCGATACGGGAATACTGCACCAATGTCTGGAAGATCAAACCGGTCAAAAGAGTCTGACCTGATGAAGAAACTGAAGACAGTCGGCGCCGATGCTACCGTGATTGACGGAACGCGTGGGAACAGTTTTCCTCTCGGAGCGACAGTGGCGCACGGCGGAGTCAATTTCAGCGTCTATTCGAAGAATGCCGAAGCCGTGGAACTGCTGCTCTTTGAGCATGCGGAAGATTCCGGGCCTTCCCGCACAATGCTTCTCGACCCCCGGAAGAACCGGACATACCACTATTGGCATGTCTTTGTCCCGTATATCGGTCCTGGACAGATCTATGCATATCGTGTTCATGGTCCCAATGAACCTGAGCGCGGAATGCGCTTCGATGCCGGGAAGGTGCTCCTCGATCCCTACGGGAGGGCAGTTGTCGTGCCTGGAAAATACAGCCGCTTACTGGCGAGCCGGCCTGGCGATAATTCAGGCGCTGCCATGAAAAGTGTGGTGGCGGACCCGCGCTCCTATGACTGGGAGGGCGACCTGCCCATGAAAAAGCCCTTTACGCGGACGATCATCTATGAGATGCACGTCAGGGGGTTTACAGCAAATCCGAATTCGGGCGTTCCGGCTGAGAAACGCGGGACCTATGCGGGCCTGATCGAAAAGATCCCCTATCTTCAGGAACTCGGCATCACCGCTGTCGAACTGCTGCCGGTTTATCACTTCGATGAGCAGGACGCGCCGCCGGGATTCAGGAACTACTGGGGGTATGCACCTGTCTCGTTCTTCGCACCCCATCCTTCGTACAGTTCGCGGAAAGACCCGCTCGGACCTGTCGATGAGTTCCGCGACATGGTGAAGGCCCTCCACCGGGCAGGGGTGGAGGTGATCCTCGATGTTGTCTACAACCATACAGCCGAGGGCAATCATGACGGACCGACGCTGTCTTTCCGCGGGTTTGAAAATGAAGCCTATTACATACTCGAACCTGACAAGAGGTACTACGGCAATTATACGGCATGCGGAAATACGCTTGATGCAAGCAACCCCTTTGTGCGCCGCATGATCATCGACAGCCTCCACTACTGGGTTGGGCAGATGCATGTGGACGGTTTCCGTTTCGACCTAGCCTCGATCCTGACGCGCGACGAGAAAGGGCAGCCC
>JAJYKN010000019.1 GCA_021788515.1 Nitrospirota bacterium
AGGCCTGCGCAGCCTGATGTCGTGATCGCGATATCTTTTTTATCGGACTTGGCCAGTTCTTCCATGACAGTGTTCATGATCGTGCGTGCGCCTGCCGCAATACCGCAGGTGCCCATGTGCACCGTGATCTTGACGCGGAACCCTCCCTCGCGCAAGGCCTGGTTTGCGTGGTAGTCCTCTTTGATCTTTTTCAAATCTGCTATCGTCAGCTTAGCCATGATCCCCGTCCTTTATCCGGAATCCGCACACCCTGCATTCGCGCCGTAGCATTCATAACCACTGGGCACAGGCTCATAAGCGCCGGGTGCAGTTCCGAAACCGCATTGAGGAGCTATTCATATTTCTTAATGATGTCCATCACCTTGGTTGCTGCCACATCGCCGTAGGTGTCCTGCCCGATCACGACAACCGGCGCCAGACCGCAGGCGCCCAGGCACCGCACGGCCTCCAGGGAATACTTCTTGTCCCGCGTGATTTCACCGACTTCGAGGTCCAGTTCATCCTTGATCTTCTCGAGGATTTCTTCACTCCGCTTCACGTAGCAGGCCGTGCCGAGGCAGACGCGAATCACGTGCTTGCCGCGAGGTACCAGGGTAAAAAAGGAATAGAAGGTTGCCACGCCGAACACGACGCTCGGCGACATCTTCATCCCTTTCGCGACATAGCGCTGCACGATGTGCGGCAGATAGCCGCAGACGTCCTGCGCCTGCTGGAGCACGGGAATGAGCGACCCGGGTTTGTCCTTGTATTTCTCGATGATCGCATCGATCTTCCGGTACATCTCGGGGCCGATGATCTCATTGTCTGTTGCAGTCTGTTGTGCAACCGCTTCGTTACTCATGGGTTACCTCTTCACGAATTTGAAATTTACATTTCAAATTTTATCCGTTCCTTCAGCATGTTTCGGATCGCAGCGAGAACCTCCGGGGTGTTGATCGGAACATTCTCGAGATCGTTTTTTATTTCCCGCGTATCGAGCCGGAAGACCCTGTCGCCTGCCCGTTCTTCGTATATATATTCCCTGTCCGGGTGGCCGGCAATGAGCGTGAGGATCGTTTCTGCCATGCTCCCGATCGGCGGCCGGTCCACGTGATCCCAATGGAAGGTGGCTGCCACCCGTGTTCCTTTTCCCGGGCCCGAATCCACCGTTACCTGCCCGCCGGTCAATTCTGCCGCCTGAGAGAGGAACGGGATTCCCAGGCCCGTCTTCTTGTGTTTCGTGGTGAAGAACGGGTCCCGGACCCTGGCAAGCGTCGCGGCATCCATTCCCCGTCCATCGTCAATCACCTCAATGCGGAGAAGATCTTGTTCGAGATCCCTGGTGATGATGATCTCTATCGTTTTAGCGTCAGCGCGGATCGAGTTCTCGGCAATGTCGAGGATATGGAGAGAAATATCTTCCACTCGTCAACACTCCGCCTTCCTGTTATCGCTGCCGCTCAGGGCCTTTTTGATCTCAGCTATACTTCCGTCTTCCGACGTGAACCAGGTAAAGCGTTTGCCGATATCCTCGGGGCCGTGCGCATCAGAGCCGGTTATGACGGGGTACTTCCTGCAATCAGGGAACCGCTCCTTCAGCCCGGCTGCGCTCATATGCGCCGATACTTCCACGGCATCCAAAACCAGCGTGGGAGGAATGAACCCAAGCTGTCCGATGATGCTGAAGGATTCCCGGTCCACATGGGCGGCAATGACGAGGCTTTCGCCTTTTGCCTGCCGGGCCCTGGCAGCGATTGCTTCCGCAGGGAGCGACGTGGCACCGATCAAAAGCCGGTTGCAAAAACCGCTTACTCCGTCTTCATCATCTGCAATCACCTGCAGGCCGAAGGAATGTTCATCGTTGCTGCCTGCAAGGTGCCGGTAAATAAAATCCTGAAAATCCAGGAGGTCGTCGTCATCATCAAAGAACGTCAGAATATGCGCTTCCTCGGAAGAGGAGACTTCCATTCCGCCCAGCACCATCAACCCGTTTCGTCTGCCGGCCTTCTTCACCGCCAAAACGTTTTCTGCCGAGTTATGGTCGCACACCCCGATCAGATCAAGGCCTTTCCGGAGGGCCGCACTCACGACTTCCCGGGGCGACATGTCCAGACCGGAGCAGGGGGACAAACACGTGTGCACGTGCAGATCAGCCTTAATGCGCCTCAGCGCCACGAATACCTGCCTTATAGAGTCTGCCCACGAGTTCGTACGCCGAAAGATCGGACACCAGAATCGGAATGTGCTCTTCCTCGGCCTTGGCGATGGTGTCCTTTTCCGGCTGCCTGCCCTGCACCAGCACGATCCCAGAGAGTCCCTTGTGGGAAGCCACGGCTACGATGTTCTGGTGGATGTGGAGCGTGACCCAAAGCACCCCGTCCTCTGCATGGGCCAGGACATCGGACAGAAGGTCGCTCACGTACCCGCCGGTCACGTCCGTATCAAGGTTGCCGGAACCGGCTTTCACTTCCAGACTGAACTCCCTTACAATGTCCTTCAGTTTCATTGGCCCCCGGTCAACTCGTGTAATAGAACTGCATCGTCAGGTGTGTCCCGCCCGGTACCGATGATTTCAAGTCCATCTCGTCGGAGCACTTTTTAATGTTCACCAGCCCCATGCCTGCGCCGAATCCCAGTTCGCGGACCCAATCGGGCGCGGTGGAGTATCCCGGCTGCATTGCGCGTTCGACATCGGGAATGCCGGGGCCGCTGTCGATGGCTTCCACGGTGATCCCCCACTTCTCTACCTGTGCCCGGATCTCGCCGCCTTTCGTATAGGAAGCGAGGTTAATCTCGGCTTCATAGGTGGCAACCCCTATCTTTCTGAGGAGCGGCGGGCAGACGCCCAGTTTTTTGAGCGCATTCTTGAGTTCGCTCGCGGCCTTGCCCGCATCTTTCAATGTCTGGCCAACGACATTGTACTTAAAGGTAAAGCTGATCTCGTCGGCGGACACATCTTCAAAGAACTTCCTCATCTCCGGACGATGACGCGCCAAAGCAGCATTCGTCTCCGATTGTTCGTACTCGACCTCGAGCTTCTTCAGCAGGCCTTCGACGATGCTTCCCTTGGTAATGATCCCGACCAGTTCATCGTTCCGGTCCAATACCGGGTACCGCCGGTAACCCAGTTTGGAAAACTTGGCAATGCAATGGACCAGCAGTTCATCGGTGTACAGGCACTCGACCTTCGTTTTCATCCGCTCCCGGATGGGGGCGTTGATCGCGTTATCGTAAAGGGCATTGATCAAATCTTCGATGCTGACCATGCCCACGAGCTTCCCGTTCTCGACCACCGGCGTGCCCGAGATGCGGTTGTCCCGCAAGAGAACCCGAAGCTCCGACATGGTCTGTTCGGGCCCGACGGTGACCATCTTGGTAGCCATGACCTCCCCGACGGTGATCTCATAGACCATCTCCTGGGTCTTGGTCACCCGGTCCGGCGTTGCCTGCTCTTTGCCCGGCTGTGCCATCAGTCTATTGCCGCTCGGCTACCCCTTTGAGCCCCTTCTGGTAAAGAATGCCGCAGGCCTCAAACATGGTCAGTTTGGTTGTGAACAGCGGGATGTCCTTTTGTTTCGCCAAAGCCACCGTGTCCGGTTCCGGCACCTTCCCGCGCACCACGCAGACCGCCTTGATATCGGCAATGTCCGCCGTCCTTACCGCCTGGGGGTTCGTGAGCCCCGTAATCAGAATGCCGTTTGCGTGAGTACGGCCAAGCACATCGCTCATGAGGTCTGCGCTGAAGCACCGGTCCACTTCGATCTCGTCGAGCAGTCCGTCGCCGACAAGGACCCGGGCTTGAAGCAGGTTGATGATCTCTCTCAGTTTCATCGTTTCAATCGGGGGTCTGCTCTTCTACCGGTCGCATTCGCCAAGCACGATGTCGATCGTGCCGATGCAGGCGACAACGTCAGCCATCATATGCCCCGTCGCCATCTTCGGGATGGCGCTCAAGTTCACGTACGATGGGGCGCGGATCTTGATGCGGTACGGTCTGCCGCTCCCGTCGCTTACGATATAAAAGCCGAGTTCGCCCTTCGCGCCTTCCGTGGCTATGTACACCTCGCCCTTGGGCATGGGCACCCACTTGCTCATGAGCACGAACTGGTGCGCCAGTGCCTGCATGCTCTTCATAACCGTTATCTTTTCGGGAATGGCGTATCGAGCGTCGTCGGTCGTTATAGGGCCGGGCTGCATCATGTCGAGGCACTGCTTGATGATGCGGTTGCTCTGACGCATCTCGTTGATGCGCACGACATATCGGTCATAGACATCGCCGTTCTTGCCGAGCGGGACGTCGAATTCCACTTTATCGTAAGCGGCATAAGGCTCTACCTTGCGGAGATCGTAATTCACCCCTGACCCCCTGAGCGTGGCTCCCGTCAGTCCGTAATTGACGGCATCCTCGGCAGTCATCACGCCGATTCCCACCGTGCGCTTAAGCCAGATCCGGTTCTCGCGGATGAGCGTATCGTATTCTTCGAGCCGCTTGGGGAACAGCTCGGTGAACTCGCGGCATTTATCGATGAAATCGCGCGGGACATCATTCCGTACCCCGCCGATGCGCACGTAGCTCACCGTCTGCCTCGCGCCGCTCAGCATTTCGAGGAGGTCGAGGATCAGTTCCCGCTCGCGGAGCGCGTAAAAGATGACCGTCATGGCGCCGATGTCCACAGCGCTGCTGCCGAGCCAGATGAGGTGTGCGCTGAGCCGGCTGAGTTCTGCAGTGAGCGTCCTGATGAACTGCGCTCGGTCGGGGACCGTAATCCCGGCCAGTTTCTCGACGGCGACCACGTAACCGAGGTTGTTGTTCATACAAGAGATGTATTCCAGCCGGTCGGTCATGGGGATGATCTGATGGTACGTCCGGCTTTCCATCCACTTCTCGATCCCCCGGTGAAGGTAGCCGGGACGGGGATCGACGCCGACCACGGTCTCTCCCTGCAGGTCGAGCACCAGGCGCAGCACGCCGTGGGTACTCGGGTGCTGCGGGCCCATGTTCAGGGTAATTTCTTTTTGGACGATCTCTTTTTGTGCCGTTTCTGTCGAGGACATATGATTCACCTGAATTTCAAATGTCAAAATCCAACGTCCGGATCAAAATTGAGTTTGTACTCCGAACTTTGAACTTTGTACTCACATCAATAGCCTTTCAGCGGATATTCCTTCCTGAGCGGGTGTCCTTCCCAATCCTCGGGCATCAGGATCCTGCGAAGGTCCGGGTGGCCGTCAAACTTGATCCCCATGAGGTCATAGGTCTCCCGTTCATGCCAGTTCGCAGTGTTCCAGATCGAGGAAACCGTGTCTATCCGCGGATCTTCTTCGGGAACCCTGACCTTCAAACGAATGCGGTGGCGGTGCACGGTCGAGATCATATTATAGACGACTTCGAAGCGGGGCCCGGTGTCTCCGGGATATTGGGAATAATCTACAGCCGTGAGGTCGGCAAGGTGGTCCATCTTGAGGGAGGGCTCGTCGCGCAGAAACAGGCAGATGTCTTTGATTCGCTCCTTCTTGAGCATGACGCCGACCTGGCCGGCATGACTCGTTGTGCCAAGTACCTCGCCGGCAAATTTTTCTTCTATCGTCTTGGCGATCTGTAAGGGGTCCATTACAACCTCGTTCTTGGACGCACCGACTACACACTCGTGGTGCGCGGTTCTCGCTTTAGAAGTAGGAACAATTTTTTGACTTGTTACTTCCGGATGTAGTGCTCTGTTCGGATCTTTTCCTGGAGCTTTATGATGCCGTTCATCAATGCTTCGGGCCTCGGAGGACAGCCCGGGATGTAGACATCAACGGGAACGATGTTGTCCACACCCTGTACAACGCTGTAGGTATTGAAGATGCCCCCGGAGCCTGCGCAGCTGCCCATGGCAATGACGTACCGCGGTTCGGGCATTTGATCGTATACGCGGCGCACGACCGGGGCCATCTTTTTCGTAAGCGTGCCGGCGACTAACAGGAGGTCGGATTGTCTGGGTGAGGGTCGCGGCACGGTGCCGAAGCGGTCGAAGTCATGCTGAGGAGCGGTATAGTATTGGATCATTTCGATAGAACAACACGCAAGTCCGAAGGTCATCGGCCAGAGTGAACTGGACCGGCAGTAGTTCAGGAACCCATCGATGGTCGTCGTAATGTACCCTTCTTCGAATAAATTCTGGATTACTCCCATTCAAGGGCCCCTTTCTTCCACGCGTAGAAATACCCCACGACGAGGATGGCGATAAAAATCACCATCTCCATAAACCCGTACATGCCGATGCGTTTAAAGGCCACGGCCCAGGGATACATGAACACGGCTTCGATGTCGAAAATGAGGAACAGCATTGCGATGATGTAGTACCGGATAGAAAACTTCTGATGTGCGTCCATGAAGGGGGTGATGCCTGATTCGTACGTCAGCAGCTTCTCGGGATAGGGGTTCCGAGGCCGGAGAATCCAGCTGAAGACCAGCATGCCGACGCCGACAGCAGTGCCCAGCAGCAGAAAAACTACTACGGGCAGAAAGTGCTCCGGAAGGTAGGTACTTGGTGTCATACACTACTCCCAACGTATTAAATTTTAAATTAGCACAACTTCTAAAGCCGGTGCATATTATGATAACTGGCAACGTTTGTCAATAAAAAAAAATTATAACATTATAACCTTGCCTTCCGGCCGTTGCCGAAACAAACTTTTCGCACACCGCAGGCTGCGAATCGGCCGAGCACTCTTGTTTTCCCCCGTTCAATGCAGTACAATGGCGGCACGAGCGGAGGAATGCATGGACCCGTATTCAAAAAAACAGCTGTTGTCGTTCTACAATATGCATTACCGGAAATTCGGCGAACGTCCCGAGGCGCTCCGGTGGACGCCGCAGGGCCAGCTCAAGCGGTATCACACGTTTCTCGACATAGCGCCTGACCTGAACAACCAAAAAATTCTTGATTACGGCTGCGGAATGGCGGATTTTTATAAATTTTTGAAACGGCGGGGCATCAAGGTCAATTACACCGGAGTGGATATCAATGAGAACTTCATTAACGTAGCGAAAAAAAATTATCCCGAATGCACTTTCCGCGTCATGAATGTGGACGAGGATTCGCTCGAAGGTTTCTACGACTACATTTTCATCTGCGGCGTTTTCAACCTCCAGGTCCCGGGAGTCGACAACGACCTGAAGAACGCACTCGTCACGCTGTTTAAACACTGCAATAAAGGCATGGCCTTAAGCGCCCTGTCCACGCACACCCCCGTCAAAGATCACGAACTCCACTTCACCTCTCCCGAGGACATGGTCAAGTTCTCCATCGAGAACCTTTCTCCTTCCGTGGTCCTCCGGCACGACCGGCTTCCGAACGACTTTACGCTTTTTGTCTATACGACGTACAACGAGATAGAATTGTAGGGTCGCTGCACGGCATTTGGCAAGGTACGCACTTTAAAAACTGTAGATCAGCTAAACACCGGGACTTTGGCAGCGGCCTGGTCGGTCGTATATGCCGTTTGTCGCTCTGTTTGACTCGAAAACCTGAAGCTGCGGCGTTGCCGCATTTTTAAGATAGAACAAATGAAAATAAGCGTAGGAGGAGAAATCTGTTCAATAACGTGATCCTGCCAATGGGGAAAAATCACATGAGACTTTTGCTTTTCATCGGTCCGTTTCTATGCTATGATTGCACCTATACCGGAGCGATAGTTAATATTTCTCCTTCCGGTGAATGCGCTGCATAAGGCACGGATCTCATTCACAGCACGAGGTGAGCAAAACTATGAAAGTATCCGATATGATCAAGCAGGCACTCGAAAAAAAAGGCTATCTGAACCTGAAGGACGCCTCAAAAGCCCTCGGGATAAGTCCTGAGCTCACACGGGTCATTTTAAATAAAGGGCATGTTCCCAAAGACAAAACCCTGAGAACCATAGCAGGCAAACTGGGCCTTGACAAATCGACCCTGATCCTGGCGGCTCATCGGGAAAAAGTTCCTGTCGAAGTAAAAGGTTATTTTCTTTCTCCTGCTGAATCAAAATTCAGGCAGGGGAAACGGGTGTACCCCCTCTCCCAGGAACAGTGCGACTACCTCGAGAGGATCTTGTCCTCCGAAGAAATACAATTGATGAGAAAATACCGCCAGGTTTCCGAAGAGGGAAAAACACAGATCCTCGGCTATGTCGATTACACCTTTGCGTCGAGGGTGCAGAAGTAATATCCTTTTCGAGATGGTGTATGCGCCCTATTCGGTACTTCTCCCCAGGGATGCCAATCTGAAATCGCCCTGTCCATATCTCCAACGACAGCAGACCGTCTTAAAACCCTCTTTTTGATTCTTCTCCAGACTGACAAAGAGTCGCTTCCTCGACGTACCTCAATCACGAGCCCCGACCAGCGGCGCCTTTCTACTATCATAATGACGTGAGAAGTTGTACAGTGATGAGCCGGCAGATAAATATCGAATATTTGCCCATCACATACCGTCGAGGTTTGGCTCATGGACCCGTTAAGCAAAACACAAAAGAAAAGGGACGCTTTATCTCTGCAGGCCCTGGGCGAGCGTCTGGTGCACTTGTCCGCACATCAGATCAAGGGCATTGATCTGCCCGCCACACTGTACCAAGCTGTCATATTGGCAAAAACGCTCAAAAAGCACGGCGCGCTTGATAGACAGATGCAGCATATCGGCGCCTTAATGAGAAAATACGACCCGCAGCCTATTCAGGACGCCCTGCGGAGAATAGAGCTGGGAAATCATCTGCCCTAGAAAGAGCACCGGAAAGCAGCTGTACCAACGATGCTCTGAAGGAGACAATGCGGCAATAAAAAAGCGGGAAGAGAAATCGTTCCCGCGGTCGATACGCTGAACCAAAAGCTGCTTGTTCTCAAGAGCAAAGGAACGCCGTGTCACTCTTCCTCTTCTCCTCCTCCTTCTTCCCCTCCATCGGTAAAGGGGCCCTTAATGCCCAATTCCTTGATCTTCTTTCTGAGCGTATTGCGGTTGATCCCGAGGAGTTGGGCGGCGCGAACCTGATTGCCTTCGGTCTTTTTCAGAACAAGCGCGAGGAGCGGCTTCTCCACGCGGTGGAGCACCATGGTATAGATGTCCCCCCGCTCGAGCCCTCCCATGCGCTCTACCAGATCAGCCAGCTTCTCTTCGAGGAAGTTTTCGAACGACAGGTGAGCGCCCTGGCCCGGCTTGAAGATTTGCGGCGGCAAGGCGTCGGGGAAGATCTTATCGCCCTGGGACAGCGTGATGGCGCGCTGGACCGCATTCTCGAGCTCCCGCACATTCCCGGGCCAGTCATAGGCGCGGAGGATCTTGAGCGTCTCCGGCGTCAGGATCTTTTTCTTCGAATCATTGCCCTGGTATTTCTGCATGAAAAATTCGGCAAGGGGGATGATGTCGTCCTTGCGTTTTCTGAGCGAAGGAATATTTATCTGGATGACATTCAAGCGGTAGAACAAGTCTTCGCGGAAGCGTTTTTCGCGCACCATCTTCTCGAGGCTGTGATGGGTCGCGGCAAGCACGCCGAGAACGGGCTTGAGCGATGCCGCGCCACCCACCCGATCGAACTGTTG
>JAJYKN010000020.1 GCA_021788515.1 Nitrospirota bacterium
CCGATCTACGGAAACGGCACCGTGCTCGAAAGCTATGAACCCGATCCGAAAGAGGCCATCGATCCGACCACGGCCTATCTCGTGACCAGCCTCTTGGAAAGCGTGGTGAAGGAAGGCACGGGCAGGGGAGCGCAGGTCCTCGGCAAGCCGGTCGCGGGCAAGACGGGGACGACGAACAACTATGTGGACGCCTGGTTCATGGGGTATGCGCCGAGCATCGTGACGGGCGTGTGGGTCGGGTATGATAACCCGAAAGCCTCGCTCGGCGACCGGGAAACCGGCGCGCGCGCAGCGCTCCCCATCTGGATTTCGGTCATGGCCAAGGCGCTTGCGAACAAGCCGGTGGAGGACTTTACGCCGCCGGACGACATCGTGTCTGTGAAGATCGACCCCGAGTCGGGGCTCCTGGCGCGCGAGGGCCAGCCGGATGCCATCATGGAGGTGTTCAAGAGGGGCACCGAGCCCACGCAGCAAGCGAGCGCCACGGAGCACACGGTCAAAAAGTTCTATAACTTGGACCAGGGCGCCGGTGAAGATACAACGAAGGAAAAACTACCTGAGGACGAGGTTCCCGACTAGATGGATTACAAAACGACGCTCAATTTGCCGAAAACCGATTTTCCCATGAAGGCCAATCTTCGTGATCTGGAACCAAAGACCATCGAGAACTGGCAGCGGGAAAAGATTTATGACCAGCTCCAGAAGCATTCGGAAGGCAAGAAAACCTATATCCTGCACGACGGCCCTCCCTATGCGAACGGCCACATCCACATCGGCCACGCGCTGAACAAAATATTGAAGGACATCATCGTCAAGTTCAAGACCATGGAAGGCTTCAGGAGCCCCTACGTGCCGGGATGGGACTGCCACGGGCTCCCCATCGAACACCAGGTGCTCAAGAACCTGGGGCCCAAAAAAGACAGCATGAGCAAGCACGAGATCCGCAAGCTCTGCCGCGGCTATGCCGGGAAGTTCGTCACCATCCAGCGCGACGAGTTCAAGCGGCTCGGCGTGTTCGGCGACTGGGACAACCCCTACCTCACGATGAACTATCCCTACGAAGCGGCCATCGTGCGCGAACTCGGCAAATTCGTGGGCGCCGGCGGCGTGTATAAAGGAAAGAAGCCCGTGTACTGGTGCGGGTTCGATGAAACGGCTCTCGCCGAGGCCGAGGTGGAGTACGCCGATCATGAGTCCCCTTCGGTGTACGTCCGGTTCGCTCTGCCGGAAGCCGAGAAAGCGCTTCCCGCGCTCAAAGCCAAAAAAACGTCGATCGTGATCTGGACGACCACGCCCTGGACGCTCGTCGCGAACCTCGCCGTTGCGCTCCACCCCGAGTTCGACTACGTTGCCGTCGAGACCAGGGGAGAGGTGCTTATCCTGGCCGAGGGGCTTTTGACACAGTCGCTCGAAAAGTTCGGGATCACGGACCATAGGATCATCGAAAAATTCAAAGGCAAAAAGCTTGAAGGACTGAAAGCCCGCCATCCCTTCCTCGACCGTGATTCCCTCGTGATCCTGGGCGATCATGTCACCCTCGAAGCCGGCACCGGCGCGGTGCACACGGCTCCGGGCCACGGTCAGGAAGACTACGAAGTCGGCCTCAAATACGGCCTCGACATTTACGCGCCGGTTGATCAAAAAGGACGGTTCACGAAGGAAGCCGGAGAGTTCGCGGGCCAGCAGGTGTTCAAGGCGAACAAGGCTATCATCGAACTGCTCCAGAGCAAAGGCGCGCTCATGGTCGAGGAAAAGATCTCCCATTCCTACCCCCACTGCTGGCGGTGCAAGAAGCCGGTGATCTTCCGGGCCACGGAGCAGTGGTTCATCTCCATGAAGAAGAACGACCTGCTCAAAAAGACCGTGGAGAACGCGAATTCCGTTGCCTGGGTGCCGGGATGGGGAAAGGACCGGTTCCTCTCCATGATCGAGAACCGTCCTGACTGGTGCATCTCGCGCCAGCGCGCCTGGGGCGTCTCGATCGTCGCTTTTACCTGCACCGAGTGCGGTGAACTGCTCCTGGAAAAACCGGTCATCGATCACGTTGCGGACATCGTCGAACAAGAAGGCTCCGACGTCTGGTTCGTAAAACCCGCTTCCGACCTGCTGCCTCAGGGAACGTCCTGCAAGAAATGCGGCAAACAGAACTTTGAAAAAGAAATGGACATCCTCGATGTGTGGTTCGATTCCGGCGTGAGCCACGCTGCGGTGCTGAAGCAGCGGAAGGAACTTTCCTGGCCCGCGGACCTGTACCTGGAAGGGAGCGACCAGCACCGGGGCTGGTTCCAGTCGTCGCTTCTCGCTTCCGTGGGGACCATGGGCAAAGCGCCGTACCGCACCGTGCTGACCCACGGTTTCACCGTGGACGGGTCGGGAAAGAAAATGAGCAAATCATCGGGCAACGTCGTTGCTCCCCAGGAAGTCATCGACAAGTACGGGGCTGAGGTGCTCCGGCTGTGGGTTTCGGCTGCCGACTACCGCGACGATATCAGGATTTCCCAGGAGATCCTCACGCACCTGGCTGAAGCGTACCGGAGAATCAGGAACACGAGCAGGTATCTGCTCGGCAACCTTTCCGACTTCGACCCCGGCACGGACAAGGTTGCGGACAAGGACCTGCTCGAGATCGACCGCTGGGCGCTCCATCGCCTGCAGAAGCTGATCCAGCGCGTGCGGAAGGGGTACGATGATTTCGAGTTTCACCTCGTGTTCCATTCAGTGCATAATTTTTGCGCCGTGGACATGAGCTCCTTCTATCTCGACATCCTGAAGGACCGGCTGTATACCGCGAAGGCCTCCTCGATCGAACGCCGGGCCGGCCAGACCGTCATGCATGCGATCCTTACCACCATGGTCCGTCTCATGGCGCCGGTGCTTTCCTTTACGGCCGATGAGGTCTGGCGTTACCTGAAGGAGCGCGAAAAGACCGGAAGCGTGTTTCTCGCTCCCTTTCCCCAGGTTGACGAGAAATATATCGATGCTGACCTGGAAACGCGGTGGGAAAAGATCATCGCCATACGCGGCGAAGCGGCCAAGGTGCTCGAAGCGCTCCGCAGGGACAAAAAGATCGGACACTCCCTGGACTCGTGCGTTACGCTCTATGCAGAGCCGCAGGTGCTTGAGTTTTTACAGAGCTACCAGGACGACCTGGCATTCATCTTCATCGTGTCGGCCGTTGAACTCCGAAAAGAATCCGAAGCGACGGCTGACGCGTACACAAGCGATATCATCAAAGGTCTCCGTATCGCCGCCGGGCCGGCAAAGGGAGTAAAGTGCGGCCGCTGCTGGATGTACAGCGAGACCGTGGGCACGGTGAAGGACCATCCGGAATTGTGCGGCAGGTGCGGTAAAAATATTTCCTGAAACGGGAAGGGGAGAGATGACCGGGACCCTGACGGTAAACTCCGCTTCTTGTATCCATAAGGAGTTCTCATTGAAGAATAAGTACGCTTGGGTCGGATCGATCATGTCCATCGTGTTGATTGCCGACCAAGTCACGAAATATCTCGTTGCAACCCGCGTCCGCCTCTATAGTACCATTCCCGTGGTCCCGGGGTTTTTCAACATTACCCATGTGCGAAACCGGGGCGCGGCCTTCGGCATCCTGGCCGGAGCGCCGGAGATCTGGCGAAGCTTGTTCTTCATCTCCGTGACGATCGCTGCCATCGCCGTGATCGGCGTGCTCATCTGGAAGACCCATGAGCGCCTGCTGGTGACGGCGTTTTCCCTCATTGCGGGCGGGGCAATCGGCAATCTGATCGACCGGATCCGCTACGGTGAAGTCGTCGATTTCATTCAGTGGTACGTGAAATCCCATTACTGGCCGTCATTCAACGTTGCCGATTCCGCCATCTCCGTAGGGGTGGCGCTATTGGTACTTGATATGCTTTTAAAGAAGCCGCAGGAAACGAAAGAAAACGAAACAATGAACCGGTGAAAGGACGAAAGGGAGGCGATTTTCCATTGTCCGCTCCCCCGCTGCACCTGTTCTCCCCTGAAGGAGTAAATTAATGCATCCCATCCTTTTTGAAATACCGCGCATGGAATTCCTGAACTGGGTCATCGGCCCCATCCCCATCAGATTGTACGGTCTCATGATCGGCCTCGGGTTCGTCATCGGCATTTTCCTTGCAGCGCGCCAGGCAAAAAAAGAGGGGGTTAACCCGGACCGGGTCCTCGACCTGGGGGTGTACGTTCTTCTCGCGGCCATCGTGGGTTCACGCGCGCTTTTCGTACTCACCGATCTGCACGAATTCGCAGCAAAACCGCTCGAAGCTTTTGCCCTCTGGAAAGGCGGGCTGGTGTTCTACGGCGGCCTTCTTGCGGCTGTTCCAATCGGCATCTGGTATCTGCGGAAACACAGGCTCCCGGTCTGGAAGACCACGGACATCATGGCCCCGTCCATTGCGCTCGGCCAGGCATTCGGCAGGCTCGGCTGCTTTTCCGCAGGCTGTTGTTACGGCGCACCTTCGAGCAGCTGGCTCTCCGTGATTTTCAGCGATCCCCATTCCCTGGCGCCGCTCGGGGTCCCGCTCTTTCCTACGCAGCTCATGGAGTCCTTCGGCGCTTTCCTGATCTTCGGCACCCTCCTGTTCCTCCGCAGGTATAAAAAATTCGACGGACAGCTTTTCTGGCTCTATGTCGCGTTCTATGCCGTTCTTCGGTTTATCATCGAGTTCTTCCGCGGAGATGCCATCCGGGGGCTGTACTTCGGCAATGCGATCTCGACGTCGCAGCTCATCGCGATCGGGATGCTTGCCCTGTCGGGCTTCATGCTCTGGAGGCTCGGGCAGGCAAGCAGGCTCCAGCCCCGGGTGAACACGGCTAAGGCCAAACAATGAGCATCCGGGGATTTCACCAAAAAACGACTGAACAGCAAGCCGGTTTCTGAAGAAATATTTTTTTGTGACGTAGTCTTCCCTGTGCGCTCATTCCCGGCAAACCGAGGTTTGGCGTCCATCATCCCATGCCGATCATAACCCATATCGTCACCGAAAAGCACATCAACAAACGCCTCGATATTTTTATCGCCCACTACGAGGCGCACATCTCGCGGAACCGCATTCAGACGCTCATCAAGAACGGCCAGGCACTGGTGAACGGCAAGGTTGAAAAACCGGGATACAAGGTAAAACTGGGGGAGAGCGTCACGCTCGACCTGCCCGAACGGCACGTTCATACCGTGCTGCCGGAGCCCATCCCGCTTTCCATTATTTTCGAGGACCCCCATATCATCGTTTTGAACAAACCCGCAGGGCTCGTGGTGCACCCCGCTCCGGGAAACTACACGGGCACGCTCGTGAACGCCCTTTTATTTCATTACGGGAGCCTGCCGTCCTTGGGCGGGGGCGCGGAAGATGCGCGCGAGCGGGCCGGCATCGTACATCGGCTGGACAAGGACACGTCGGGCGTCATGGTCATCGCGCGAACGCACGAGGCGCTCCGCTCGTTGTCTGCCCAGTTTAAAAACCGGATCGTCAAAAAACGCTACCTTGCGCTCGTGGCGGGTGTGATCAAGAAGGGATCAGGCACGATCGAGGTCGGCCTCGGCAGGCACGTGACGGAACGAAAAAAAATCAGCACCCATACCCACAAGGCTCGCGAGGCTGTTACGAGCTTTGTCGTCAAGGAACGCTTTCAGAATGCCACGCTCGTGGAAGTTGAAATTAAGACCGGCCGCACGCACCAGATCCGCGTGCACATGGCCCATATCGGCCATCCCGTCCTGGGAGACCGGGTCTACGGCGGAAGCAGGTCTCCGAAGTCCGGAGAGGGGAACATCCCCCGGCAGATGCTGCATGCGGAAATGCTCTCGCTGCTTCACCCGGACACACGGGCGCCCCTCTCGTTCACGGCGCCGCCGCCGTCGGACATGGCGGAGGTACTGGAAAAGTTGAGGAGGCAAAAGAGAAGTTCAGTGCGCTGAGCAATTATCATAGAAAAAACACTTTGACACAGAAGAAGAGGATTAGCACATGATAAAAGCGGATATACTCGAAAGCGAGGCAATCACCTCTTGGGTGAACTACTCGTTGAAGAAAAATCCGCCCTTATCCGACTCTTATCGGATTTGATCCGCGTCAAATGCCGTTTTTAGGGTTATTGATCGGACCGGCCCGCCCGAAGCTGGCCGCATGCGGCATGGACGTCTCGGCCGCGGCTGTTCCTGACCACGGTCACGAAATTGTTCAGCAGGAGCATGTCCCTGAATACAAAAGCGCGCTGCTCATCAGGGCGCTCATAGGCGCAGCCGGGGAAGGGGTTGAACAACAGGATATTGATCATGCAGGGCAGATTGCGAAGAAGTTCCATGAGACGTTTCGCGTCTTCATTGGAATCATTGATGCCTTTCATCAGCATGTACTCGATCGTCACGGTCCTGCCGGTCTTGTCGCAGTAGAGCCGCAGGGCTTCCATCAACCGGGCGATGGGATAGGTTTTGTTCACGGGCATAAGCCTGTTACGCAGCTCATCCGTAGTCGCGTGCAACGATACGGCCAGGCTCGCCTCCATCTCGCCGGCCATCCGTTCGATCATCGGCGCGATTCCGCAGGTGGAGAGGGTGACTTTTTTCGGTGAATACCCCATCCCGTTCCGGTCGGTAACGATCTCAACAAAGGACTTGACCGCGGCATAGTTGCTGAGCGGCTCTCCGGTGCCCATGAGCACGATGTTCGTGATCGGTTGATCCCCGATGATTTTCAGCGCAGCGAAAAATTGATTCACCATCTCGGATACGGCAAGGTTCCGCACCAGTCCCTCGGAGCCGGTGAGGCAGAAACCGCAGCCCGAAGCGCACCCGACCTGGGACGAAACGCAGAGGGTGAGCCTGTTCGGGCCCGGGATCAGGACTCCCTCGACGGTATTCCCGTCGCCGAGCCGGTAGAGCAGTTTGCTGGTCCCATCCTCCGAGGCGCTCTGTTTCTCGATCGCGAGCGACGACAGGAAACTATGCCGCTTCAATTGCTCGCGAAAAGGCCGGTTCAGATCCTCCATGGCGTCGAAGTCTTCCACTTGTTTCCGGTACAGCCATACGGCGACGCGGGTCCCCTGGCAGGGCTTCTGTCCGAGTTCTTCCGTGCAGAACCGGTCGATACCCTCTGGCGTGAGCGACTTGAGGTCGATGCTCTCGTTCAATGTCCTATCCATAAGGAGCGCCTTTCGCTTTGATTGATGAAATAGTAATCCGAACGACCTCTCATTGCAAGCGGATTATGCTTGAAACCCGTTGGCAGTTCCGCGCTAAACATGCTGAGAATGAGCCCATAAAGTCATGAAGTAAAGAAAAACATCCTTGACAATCAGGGCCGTTCTCTTTATATTACTCACTCGTGCCGAAGTGGTGGAACTGGTAGACGCGCTGCGTTCAGGGCGCAGTGGGAGCAATCCCGTGGGGGTTCGAGTCCCCCCTTCGGCACCATCTTTACATACACGGCCGGTATCGCCCGGCAGGGCATAATCGATTTCCCTCGGCCTTGGCGTATCGTAGAAGTAGCAGCGAGCCACTCCCTCATCCCTCAGCACCTCAATCCTGTTCAGGAAGTAACCAATTGCGGTCTTCTGTTCCCCGGGTGTGCGCTTCTTCAATGTGTCTCCGAGGTTATTAAGTATCCTGGCGTAGTCATTAACCAGGAGGAGCACTTTGCTCGGCTGCTTTTTTACGCCCTCGTATTTTACGAGTTCCTTCTTAAGGCTTTCCCGTTCCTCTTCGGCTTTGACCAGCCGTTCAACTAGGCTCCTTGAACGGGATTCCGTGAAAATGACGGCATCCTGGAGCTTCGTGATCTCAGCATCGAGGCCCTTCAGTTTCTTCTGGATGGCAGGATATGCGCTCTCTGTCTCCCGCTCGAGGTTGATCAGGGTTTCCGTCAAATGCTCCTTAAAACGCTCAACATATCGGTCGGAATCGAGCATTTTCTGTATCTCAGAGATAATAAAGTCCTCGATGCCGACAACCTCACCTTTTGTGCTTTTCGGGATTGTAAGGGGTTTGCAGACCCGATACTGGGTATGCCCTGAATCAACGTAGTATATATATTCTTTTCTACTGCCATTGTTTACTTTCCGACCCTGGAACTTGTGTCCGCAGCTATTGCAGACAATTTTTCCTGAAAGAAGGTACTCCGTTCGCATGCCGCTGCAAGCCCCAAAATCTCTTGTCTTCATCAATGCCTGGACCTTCTCGAAGAGGTCCGGGGGAATAATGGGTTCGTGAGCATCTTGGCAGATGACCTTCTCCAGGACCTTCTTTGACCACTTGCCTCCGTACACGCGCTCGCCGATGTAGGCCCGGTTCACAAGAATCGATCGGAGCGTATCTGATCCCCAGAGTCCGCCCTTTGGCGACAGTATCTTTTCGTCATTAAGAACCTTGCAGAGCGCCTTAAAGCCCTTGCTACCCTCGGCATAGAGAGTGAAGATGCGGTTAACCAACGCAACGTCACGCGGGTCTCCGGGTACCCACTTTACCCAGTGGTTCTTAATTGCTTTCCTTTGTCCCGGCGCCAGGGTAAAAAGCTCCTTGCCGCTCTCATCACAGACCATGCGGGAATACCCAAGAGGGGGAAACCCACCAGTAGAGTATCCCATGCCCGCTGCTGTGGAATGACCGCGGATCACATCCTTTGAGAGCTGTTTGCTGAATTCAGCGGCTTGCTCGTACTTTACGGCCCGCATAATGAGGCCAGGAGCGCCGGGCATGTTGCTTTCGCTCTGCGCGTACTCTACGTAGACCCCCGCCTTTTCCAGAAGGTACTCGTAGTGGAATGTCTCCTTGGTATTCGGCGCTCTGCCGAACCGGGATTCGTTCAGGATAACCACGCCCGAAAAGTCGTGGTGCCCGGACTGGACCTTCTGAAAGAGCCGCATGGCGCCCGGTCTTTTTTCAAAGGTTGTGCCGGATATCCCTTCGTCCTGGAATTCCTCGACGATCTCATACCCTTTTTCCACGCAGTACTTCTGGAGGACCTTCCGCTGGTCCGGGATGGACATTTCCTGCATGTCCGTGGAGCATCGTAAGTACAGGGCTCTTTTATTCTTCATCGTAACCCTCACTCCTTGCACCTTTGGTGAGATGTGGTGCAAATTGCATGACAACCAGCTTAAATATCTCAGCTCGGAACGTCAGTCCGATCCTGCAGCAAGACTCATGATTATCAATCTGTCGGCATTATTGAATATCATTTAATTACTATTGATAATTAAATGATACAAAAGGGGCTTTCCAATGTCAAGCGATTTCTCTTCCGCTCAAAATGTGCACGCGTTTTTGAACCTTCCCTCGTTATTTATCTGTTCTCTGGACATTTAAAACTACTTGTAGTAAAGTTTTCTAACAGCGCGTACAAACTTGTAGATCGTTTAAAAGGTGATGTTAACGGCAGTTCCGCACATGACGGGCTGTTATATTAGCCAGGTAAAATACACGATTATTAGCAAGAGCGGGGTAGTGATGAGTCTTCCGACGGATATTGAAAATCTGATCGAACGCTTTGACCGGAAC
>JAJYKN010000021.1 GCA_021788515.1 Nitrospirota bacterium
TTTTCGTTTGCCTTCGAAACAGTATTTGCAGGCAAGGTTGCAGTCCAGGTTCATGACAACGATGTACTTGAAGGCCTTATCGATGTCATCCAACTCCCGAATAAATCCCTGCATCCTGAGCTTTTCTTCTTCTCCGCTCTGAACAGCGATCCCGAGGCCAACAAGCATGTCTGCTTCCTCTTGGGAAAGGCTGCCTTTCTCAACATCATCGATTAATCCGGAAGGTACAAGGGCTGCAGCCGCATTCTGCGTGGAGTAAGCGATAACGGAATCAGGAGAATCCGGGGATGGATATAATTTTAAAAACTTCGATAAATGCATGGTAATATCCAAAAACGCTAGATTCCTTTAACTCCAACTTTTTACATCAAAAAAATCCTGAGGGAGAGCGGCGCGCTCTCCCTCATAAAATCGCTAATTTACATAAAGAGCGGTATCAACGGACCTGCGCAGCAGAGAGCCTCCAGCAACTCCCTTTTTTCCATCCCCTTCTTTATGACAATAATACGTTTTTTCATGGCTTTTCACCTCCTTTTCAATAGGTTAAAGGTCTCCTGTTAAAATAAATATCGCACGCCTGCTTCCACCCATCGTCCCGGGTTTTTATAGATGTCTGTGAGATATTGATCACTGTTAAAAATATTGTGAATGTCAGCAAAAGCTTCTACTGCCAAACCGTTCACGAGAAGGTTTTTTGCAATATGGAGATCGGCAATGAATGCATCGTATTTTCCGTTAAAAGCGGGGGCTGTATTCCAGTAAATGTAGTGCCCGTTGAGCAAGGCTTTCAGAGAATTGTCATCATAGCGCAGACCGACATCGTAAGTCCGCTGTGGGACATTCTGCATCGTCTGTCCCGTGCCGGGGTCTTTTGCACTCATAAACATGGCGCCCGCGGAAAGGGAAGTGTGATAGACAGGTTCGGTTTTTAATTCGATTTCCATACCCTGCCTTTGTTCTTTTTCCGCATTTACTGATGTAAATGTCGTACACGTAGTACACGTAGCTGCTGACGTTATGACATTCTTCATGTCATGCCTGAAGAAGGACAGTTTAATCCAGAGATGGTCCACTGCCGAAGTCTCCAGGCCTGCTTCATAAGACAGGACTTCTTCCATTTTAAGATTCGGATTGGATACATGGAAGAGATTATCTCCATAGGTGTCGGCGAACGACGGCATATTGAAGGCTTTCGCAGTATAGGCCCTGAGGAGCGTGGTGTTTGTCAATTTGTAGGTCACGCCGAAACTTGGGCTCGTGAAATCTCCATTTGTGTTCGTTCTGTCATACCGGGCTCCCGGGGTCATTGAAAGGTGTCCGATCGATATTGTATCGTTGACAAAAAAAGCGGTCTCTCTTAGCCCCTTCTCACCGTCTGCGATTTTATTTGACGTAAGGTTTTTTGAATTATAATCCGCGCCAAGCACAATGTTATGTTGCTGGTGCTTCCAGGTGAGTTTTGCGCTTGAACCATATCCATCGTCTATGTACCGGTCATTTATTAGCTGTACACCTGAACTCAATTGGTAATCATAATTTTCAAAATTCTGGCGTAAATGCCACAAGGACAGAGAAAACATTGTTTCTTGATTAAGTGCGGAATTTATCGCGAGGGACGAGGACCATGTTTCTACGGTATTATTAATAAAGAAAGTAGAGATTTCGGAACCACCTCGGTTGACTTTGTTATATCCCGTGGAGATTAACGCGCTGGTATCCTTCGTGAGATCATAAGACAACTTTGTATAGGCATTATTCCCGGAAAAATCATGGTGAGGTCCATTAAAGCCATCGGTCTGAAGCCTTCCGGCAGTAACATAGTAACCCAGGCGGTCCTTTTTACCGGAAGTTTCAAGCCGCAGGTCGCTCGTATTCCTTTCGCCATAAGATGCCGATGCAACGCCATGAGAAGCATTATCGGTCCCTGACTTTGTAATGATGTTTATCACACCGCCGAGGGCCGATCCCCAGGCAGACGAAGCAGGGCCCTTGATGATTTCGATCTTTTCTATGTTTTGTACCGGGATAGCCCCTATTTCGGTCACATTATCACTAAGGTTATTCAATGGTATTCCATCCATGAATACGGCAACGTGCTTTTGTCCTGATCCCTGTATATAGGCGAGAGCGCTGCTCCCGGGACCACCGGTCAGGAATACCTGCACTCCGGTGACCGTGTTCAACACATCGGCAAGGGTATGGGCATTCATAAGCTTGATATCGTCGGCCGTCACAACCGTCACATTCTCCGCAACCTGCGTAATAGACTTCTGAGCTCTCGTCGGGGACTCGACAACGAGTTCCTCTTCTTTGAAATACATGAGAAGAAAATCTTTATCATCCTCAGCCTGTGCATGGGCAATGGAAGAAAAGGCGAGAAGAATGCCGACAATCGACAGGATGCTGCGTAATGATTCAGCGAGCGCAATTAATGGATTTTTCTTCCGCATGGTGAACGTGAGTATATTAAGCGATATATCCATTGTCATGTGATTTTACCGCAGACCTATTATAATAGTAATAGTTTTATACAGTACCGGCAACGGTTTTTTATGCTCTCTGACAATCGAATATCCAGGTCATCATGACTTTCAAGATCATACGTTCAATCATGGCCTGATTACCAACGGCTTAACATACCATGTCGCAAGTAACTTTCAAAGCAAATTTTGCTTAATCCGGAACTTTAATCTCAGGGAAATCGAAGCAAAATATAGGGAATCCCCGATTGTTTTCAAAAGGCCACAATGTTATTTTTAAATCTTTCCCGGAACTCGCGGGCGGCGGTGTATTGAAACCTGGAAAACGATGGAAAACCGGCCCCGATTGACGCCGTTTCCATGCCAACTGGTGCTGTCAAAGAGCGTTTACGGTTTGTTTCAACCTCCATCAGGCGGTTATACCGCCTCAAGCGGCCGGATCTGTTGCTTGTGTCTCCTTGCGCCGCATACTTTGTTACGAGATCAGCTTTAAGGATGGAGGACAGAACGATGAATGTAACTATCTGTGAGGCGATTAAGAAAAGAATGGTCGTCAGGTTTTATTATGACGGCGGCATTCGGATTGTCGAACCGCACTGTCATGGCATTCGTGTTGATGGGACTGAAGTACTGCGTGCTTACCAGATAGGCGGATACAGCAAATCAGGGCATCCTGTCGGCTGGAAGCTGATTGAGCTCAGCAGGATTTCCGGTTTGCAGCATGAGGATACGACGTTCACAAATAATCGTCCGGGCTACAATCCCGGCGATCAATCAATGAGCTCAATTCATTGCGCCCTCTAGTCGTTCAAAAAAGGACGATCTTATGAACTGGTTGTTGCCGGCAACAATTGCTTCCATGACAGGAACGTTCCTGCTGTCCCTGGTTTACCTCTACTTATACGTGCAGGACCGCCATCGCTATCTTGCTATTTGGTGCATAAGCTGGTCCCTGTACTTCTTCAGGTTCTGCTTTCTTATCCTGGCGTTCCTTTTTGGCAAAAACAAGGCGTTTGACACCGGGTATCACGAATTCGTCCTTGTCAGCGGGCTGCTCCTCGTTTGGGGCGTTTCCCTGTTCCTCGACCGCGGCATGTCGAAGGTTTGGCTTTTGTGCACGATCCTGCTTGCATTGTGGATCCCCCTGGCAATCGGGGAAGATTTCAGCTTTTTTTCACTGACCTTTCCAACTTTTACCTTTTTGGCAATCATCTATATATGGGCCGGCATTGCCTTTCTTCGCTCCCAAAACCTTCAGGGCTTCGGACGGCGCCTTATCGGCTGGACCTTTATTGTGTGGGGCATTCATAAGGGAGACTATCCCTTTTTCAGGGAAGTTGCGTGGTTTGCGCCTTGGGGGTATTCGTTCGGAGAGTCACTCGGGCTCACGGCGGCAATCGGCATGCTGCTGATCTACTTCGAAAAAGTAAAAGCTGAACTTCTGAAGAATCAAGACAAGTTGAAGGAGAGCGAGAGATTTATTCACAATATCCTTGAGACCGTCGATGAAGGATTTATTGTTGTTGACCGGGATATGAAAATTCTTTCCGCAAACCGGGCATACTTAAACACGGTGGGGCTGACACTTGAAAACGTCGTCAACACGCATTGCTACGAGCTGGCCCATGCCTCCGGCAATCCCTGTTATAGGGTCGGCGAGGACTGCTCAGTCAGACACGCGTTTGAAACCGGAAAACCGTATTCTGTCCGTCACACCCACCATGATGCTGTTCGTGGACATGTCTATGTGGAAACCAAAGCCTACCCTCTTTACGACGGGTCGGGGAACATCGTATCGGCCATCGAGACCATCAGCGATATAACGGAAAAAAAGGCGCTCGAGGCGCAGCTCCTTCACGCGCAAAAGATGGAGGCCGTCGGCACACTGGCAAGCGGTATTGCCCACGATTTCAACAACATCCTTTCGGCAATCATGGGATACGGCAGCCTGCTCCAGATGAAGATGAAGAGTGATGACCCGCTCCGGATGCATGTTGACCACATCCTCGAGTCGTCAAACAGGGCCGCCCAATTGACGAAGGGTCTCCTTGCATTCAGCAGAAAGCAGGTCATACGGATGACGCCCGTCAAACTTCACGAAATCGTGCAGGGGGTGCAGAAGCTGCTCGTGAGAATTATCGGGGAAGACGTCAGGCTTGAGGTCAGGCTTTGCGAGCAGGAACTGGACATTTCTGCCGATAGCGGACAGATCGAGCAGGTCCTCATGAACCTGGCGACGAATGCCCGGGATGCCATGCCCTCGGGGGGCTCCCTGTACATCTCAACAACGATGATTGAACTCGACGAAGATTTTATTGTGGTTCATGGATACGGCAAACGGGGAGCTTATGCACTGATCTCTGTTACGGACAACGGCGACGGTATTGATGCAGGGACCATAAAAAAGATTTTTGAACCCTTCTATACTACAAAGGGTGTCGGCAAGGGTACGGGGCTGGGTCTCGCCATTGTCTATGGAATCGTCAAACAGCACGACGGATATATCAATGTCTACAGCGAACCCGGCAAAGGCACGACGTTCAAGATCTATCTGCCGTTGATTAAAAAGTCGGACGTGGAAGCAACGGCACCGGTAAAATCCAAAAGCATGAAAGGCGGTTCAGAAACGATCCTCGTAGCTGAAGATGACAACCCCCTTCGCGATATTCTCTCGTCCCTTTTGAAAGAGTTCGGGTACCGGGTCATAGAAGCGAAAGACGGCGAAGAAGCTTTGCGCAAGTTCCAGGAAAACCAGGACGCTGTTCACCTGGTGGTCCTTGATGTTGTCATGCCCGGGATGAACGGCAAAGAAGTTGGGGATGCAATCATAAAAATACGCCCTCACACAAAGATCCTTTTCCAGAGCGGATATCCCGTTGACAGCATACAGCAGAAGGGGCTGTTCAACGACGCAGAGCACTATTTGTACAAACCGAGTTCCCCGCAGGTATTTCTCGACAAGGTGCGTAAAATACTTGATACCTGATGCCATACTGATTTATCCGCTTTCATCATGTGTTCATCCGCTTCTTCCGTGTCTGCGAGGGCTTTTCCCCTGTTCATTATTTTCTGCGTGCCGCAGTATTTCGCTTTGATATCGGGTCATTGCTGTGGTTATCGGGCCTCGCACGCAGTATGCCGAATGACCTTTCCTTTGACCATGTAGACGACCATTTCCGCGATGTTGGTGGCATGGTCCGCTACACGCTCCAGGTATTTCGTGATGTAGGTGAGGCGCACAGCACGCGATATGTTCTTGGGGTCCTTGAGCATAAAAAGCAGCAGCTCATTGAAGATCTGACGGTTCAGGTTGTCGACGTAGTCGTCGGCTGCGCACACTTTCATGGCAAGACCGGCGTCCTTGGCCACAAAGGCGTCAAGGCTGTCCTTCAGCATTTTCTGGGCCGCCTCTGCCATGCGCGGGATATCGATATACGGCTTCAGCGGCGGTTCGTCGTTCAGCTCGATTGCGCGCTCGCAAATATCGACAGCCAGGTCTCCCATGCGTTCGAGGTCGGTGATGATCTTGATGGCCGTGGTAATGAAGCGAAGATTGCTTCCCGAGGGCTGCCAGATGGCCAGGAAACGGATGCATTCCTCCTCGATCTCCACGTCGAAATTATTGATAATGGCATCGCCGTCAATGACCTCGATTGCCAGCTTTTGATCACGCTCAACCAGGGCCACAATGGATTTCCGGATGGACTCCTCGACAGCCCCCCCCATTTTGAGCAACCGCTCCTTGAGCGCCTCGATGTCCTGTTCTTTCTGTCTGGCCATTCAGCCCTCCTTGTTAAATATCGGCGCAGGGGTCAAGCAGCAAGGGGCAAGGATTTCAACTACACGCGGGACAGGTCTCTGATACTTCCCTGATCCATGTCCCTTGCTCCATGCCCCCTGCCCCATGCCCTTTGCTCCATGCCCCTCTGTCTTCTTACCCGAACCTTCCCGTTATATAATCGTCGGTCTGTTTATTATCCGGATTCGTGAATATTTTCTCGGTTGTTCCGTATTCAATAAGCTCGCCCATATAGAGGAAGCCCGTCATATCCGACACGCGGGCAGCCTGCTGCATATTGTGGGTCACGATGATGATCGTAACGTCTTTTTTTAGGGAACCGACCAGCTCCTCGATCTTGGACGTTGAAATGGGGTCCAGGGCCGAGGTCGGCTCGTCAAAGAGCAGCACCTCCGGTTCAACGGCCAAGGCCCGCGCAATGACGAGCCGCTGCTGCTGTCCTCCGGACAACTCGTAGGCGCTCTCGTTCAACTTGTCCCTGACTTCAGGCCAGAGGGCCGCGTGTTTGAGCGCCTCTTCGATCCGCCCCACAAGCTCCGACTTGTTCCTGATGCCTTTCAATCTGAGTCCGTAGGCGATGTTTTCGGCAATGCTCATGGGGAAGGGCGTGGGTTTCTGGAATACCATGCCGATACGACTGCGAAGATTAATGAGATCGATGTCGTTCGAGAGAATATTTCTGTCCTGGAAAAGGATCTCCCCTTCATACCGGTGTTTCGGATATAAATCGTGCATCCGGTTAAAACATCTGAGGAGCGTCGTCTTGCCGCAGCCCGACGGTCCGATCAGCGCGGTGACCTTATTTTTAAAGATCGGAAACGATATGTTTTGGAGCGCATGGATGTCTCCGCTATAGTAAAAATTCAGGTCTTTGACCTCGATCTCGATCGTTCCCTTCAACGCTTATACCTCCACCAGATGATCACTCTGCCCACTATCGTGAGCGTGAGGATGAACAGGGTAATGACGAACGCCGCGCCCCATGCCTGCTCATGCCAGCTCTTGTACGGCCCCATGGCGTATTGGAAGATCGTTACCGTGAGCGACGCGATAGGGCCGTTCATGTTCCCCGAAAAAAAGTTATTGTTGAACGACGTAAAGAGAAGCGGCGCGGCTTCTCCAGCGACACGGGCCATCGACAAAAGTATGCCGGTCAGAATGCCCGTGGCCGCCCCGCGGTAAACGATCTGGATGATCACTTTATAGTAAGGAGCGCCGAGCGCAAAGGCCGCCTCGCGAAGCGTCCAGGGAACGAGGGACAGCATGTCCTCCGTCGTCCGGAGCACTATGGGGATCATGATGATCGAGAGCGCCAGCGCGCCCGCCCATCCGCTGAAATGATGGAGCGGCCGTACAACTATCGCCCAGACAAAGGCCCCGACGACGAGGGCCGGAACACTGACCGTGATGTCCGAAAGAACGCTGATCGCTCGCGCGGTCCTCGACCCGCGGCCGTACTCGGCGAGGAAGGTGCCCCCGAGGACGCCTATCGGCACGCCGATCAGGGTCGCGGCGCCGGTGATCATCAACTGGCCGATGAACGCGTTCCGAAGCCCTCCGCCCTCGACGCCGGCGGGTACGGGATCGTTCAGGAAGAGACTGGGTTTCAAAGCGCCGATGCCGTTGATAAGCACGTCTCCCAGGATGTAAACGAGCCAGAAAAGGCCGACGGCGGCGGCAAGGCCGCTCAGGGTAAGGGCGATGAAGCTTTCGGCTTTTCTTTTTGTTTCGAGGTTCATCGCGAGTATTTCCTCTCGGCCTTGAGGAGGAAGTATTTGGACACCGCCAGGATAACGAAACTCATTACAAAAAGAATAAGAGCAAGGTAATAAAGAGAGGACAGATAGAGATCGGTGTCCGCCTCTGTAAATTCATTCGCGAGGCTCACGGTGATGGTGGAAGCCGCGTCAAGGAGCGACGTTGCAATCCGGTGATTATTGCCGAGCACGAAGGCCACGGCCATGGTCTCCCCGAGCGCCCGGCCGAGCGACAAAGCGGCGCCCCCGAAAATCCCGAGTTTCGAGTACGGAAGCACGACATTTTTTACGACTTCCCATCGGGTGGCGCCGATGGCGTACGCGGATTCCTTCACGACGGAGGGAGTAAGATTGAAAGAGTCCCGGGCGATGCTGGCCGTAAAGGGAATGATCATAATGGCAAGGATCGAGCTCGCGGTCAGAAGGTCGATGCCCATCGGGTTGCCCTGGAAAAGAAATCCCAGGTAGGGCAGCTTCCCGATGCTCGCCTTGAGCGCGGGTTCGACATATCGCGACATGATCGGCGCAAGCGTGAACAAACCCCACATGCCGTAGATGATGCTCGGGATGGCGGCCAGAAGCTCTATCGCCACCCCGATCGGGGTTTTGAGGAAATTCGGGGCGATTTCCGTAACGAATATCGCAATGCCGATCGCGGTCGGAATTGAGAAAAGCAGCGCAAACACGGTAGTCACAACGGTGCCGTAAATGGTCGTTGCCGCTCCGAAGATGCCTTTTACGGGGTCCCAGACAGTCGAGGTGAGAAAATTCACGACGCCGAATCTCCCGATTGCAAGCGAAGATTCGTTGAAGAGCACCGCAACGATCCCAATAATAAAAATGATGACGGTAAAAGAGGCTACGGCGGTAACAGAAGCGAATAGCAGATCAAAATAATTGTGCTTACGAGAATTGTCCAATGAAAGACCTGTCCGACATTCGACATAACATTCCGCAAAATTAAAAACGCGTCAGGTATTAAGTAGTATAAATACCTGACCCGTCGATTGCAACTTAATTTTTTTGCAGTTTTAGTTTAGTAATGAATCCCGTTCGCCTTCCAGTACGCACGGATCTTGTCTTTCAGCGACTTCGGGAGCGGAATGTAGATTAGTTCCTTTGCCTTGGCATCGCCGTGAGTAAACGACCAATTGAAGAACTTGGCGGTCTTTATGTTGGCGGCCTTCTTGTCCTTGGCGAGAAGTACGAACGTTCCGCCGGCAATGGGCCATGCATCTTTGCCCTTGGCGTTGGTCATCATCAGATCAAAATCATTCTTGGGATCGAAATTTGCCGTCTTTGCGGCGGCTTCAAAGGTCTCCGACTTGGCCGACACAAACTTGCCGGCAGGGTTCTTCAGCTGCGTGTAGGTCAAGTTGTTCTG